>JADGGF010000344.1 GCA_019690055.1 Micromonosporaceae bacterium | reverse complement strand
GGGGTGGTGGGACCGGAGGGTCGCGACGGCACGGTGGGATAGACGTGTGTCGGCGCATCCAGACCGCCCGGGTAGCGCGGCAGGACGCCCGTGGCGTCTGGATCCCGTGGCAGGACGCCAGCGGCGTCTCTGTCCTCTGGACGGTCGCCCTCGCCCCAGGCAGTCATGGCACGCACACTATCCGGTGCGCGGGCCTCGTGGCGGGTGGGCGACCCCGTCCGGGCCGGCAACGGCGGCGGGAGCCACAGGACTGGCCGGGATTTGGCGGCTTGCGCCGCATACTGGGCGGGATATGGCGGCGTCGGCCGCGGGCCGACCGCCATGCCGGGGTTTCGCCTGCGCCGGCCCGGCGGTGGGCCGATAGGCTGGCCACCCGATGTCCGAGTCGCGTTCGACCAGCACCGTCGCCCTCACCGCGCACCAGCGACGGGCGCTGGCGTCGTTGATTCCGCCGATCGCCGACGAGCTCGGCCGGCGGTTCGAGAAGGCTGGGTTCCAACTGCACCTGGTCGGCGGGTCGGTGCGCGATGCGCTGCTCGGCCGGCTCGGCAACGGCCACGAGCCGACCGACCTCGACTTCACCACCGACGCCACGCCGGACGAGACCATCGAGGTGCTCAAGGGCTGGGCTCGGCAGATCTGGGACATCGGCCGCGACTTCGGGACGATCGGCGCCCAGCGGGGCCGCGGACCCACGCTTGAGATCACGACGTTTCGGGCCGAGGCGTACGACGGCGTGAGCCGCAAGCCCGTGGTCCGCTACGGCACGAGCCTCGTCGACGACCTCGCCCGGCGGGACTTCGCCATCAACGCGATGGCGGTGAGCCTGCCCGGCCACGAGCTCACCGACCCGTACGGCGGTCGCCGGGACCTGGCGGCCCGCATCATCCGTACGCCCGGTCCGCCCGAGCAGTCGTTCGCCGACGATCCGCTGCGCATGCTGCGGGCGGCCCGCTTCGCCTCTCAGCTTCAGTTCACCGTGGCGCCCGAGGTGGTGGAGGCCATGCGGGCGATGGCCGCCGACCTCGATCGCATCACGGCGGAGCGGATCCAGGCGGAGTTCAGCAAGCTGTTGCTCGGCGCCGACCCCGTCGCCGGGCTGCGGCTGCTCGTCGACACCGGTCTGGCCGAGCGGTTCCTGCCCGAGCTGCCGGCGCTCCGGCTGACGATCGACGAGCACGCCCAGCACAAGGACGTCTACGAGCACACGCTCACCGTGCTGTCCAACGTGATGCGGCACGAGGATTCCGGGCCCGACCTGGTGCTGCGCCTGGCCGCGCTGCTGCACGACATCGGCAAGCCGGCCACCAAGGCGGTCGGCCGCGACGGCCGGGTGAGCTTCCACCACCACGAGGTGGTCGGGTCGAAGATGGCCCGCCAGCGGCTGCGCGCGCTGCGCTACCCCAAGGACGTGGTGTCCGACGTGGCCGAGCTGGTGCTGCTGCACCTGCGCTTCTACGGGTACGGCCGCGGCGAGTGGACCGACTCGGCGGTCCGCCGGTACGTCACCGACGCCGGCCACCTGCTCCCCCGCCTGCACAAGCTCATCCGGTCGGACTGCACGACCCGCAACAAGCGCAAGGCGGCCCGGCTCGCCGCCGACTACGACGCGCTCGAGGCGCGCATCCAGCGCCTGGCCGAGGAGGAGAACCTGGCCAAGGTCCGGCCTGACCTGGACGGCAACGAGATCATGCGGCTGCTGGGCATCCCGCCGGGCCCGCTGGTGGGCCAGGCGTGGCGTCACCTCAAGGAGTTGCGCCTGGAGCGGGGCCCCCTCTCCCGCGAGGAGGCCGAGGCCGAGCTCATGGCCTGGGCCCGCGAGCACGGCCTGCGCTAATTCTGGTGCTCGCTCTGCCCGATCGCCCTCGGGAGATCCGCCGGTACGGTCTGAGGGCGCCCCGCCGGTCGGCTAGCCGCCGGTCGAGACCGGTTCGGGGGTCGGGGTGGCCGATGGCCGCTGGGCGATGCGCCGGTTGGCGACGCCGTACGCCGCCGCCACGAGGCCGTACCCCACGCCCGCCCCGAGCAGGGCAACCGCGGACACTCCGCTCGGCGGCAGGACCAGCGCCCCGACGAGCAGCCCGAGCACGAAGAACAGGTTGAACCCGGTGTCGTTGACGCTGAACACGCGGCCGCGGAAGTCGTCGTCCACCTCGATCTGCAGCGTCGTCTCAGTGATGATTTTCGTTGTCTGCGCGCCGAGGCTCACCACGAAGGAGCCCACCACCGTCAGCGCGGCCAGTACCGGCAGGCCGAGCAGGGGGACGAGCACCGCCACCCCGGCCGTCACCGTGACCAGCCACCGCACCGGCCCGACCCGGCGCACCATGGGCGGGGTCACCACGGCGGCGAGCAGCGACCCCATCGCGGCCGCGCCCGCGACCGGGATGAGGCCCACGATCGACGCGCCGGCGTCGCCGTCCGCGTAATGGTTGCGGTACAGCAGCAGGGTGGTCAGGGTGAGCAGCCCGAAGAGCATCCGGTGCCCGGCCTGGGCCAGCAGCGCGGCGGCCGCGACCGGCCGTCGGGTCAGGTGCCGCAGGCCGGCCACCATCCCGACCACGGTCATGGCCAGGCCGCGCAGCACGGTGACCGGTGGGCGCTCGCTGTCGACGGGGCCGAGCGCGGTCGGCCGGAACGAGGCGAGCATGATCAACGCGGCGACCAGGTAGCCGGCGCTGGCCACCAACGACACGGCCGCGTAGTGGTGCTGCTGGGTGCCGAGGGCCTGGATCGTGAAGCCGGCCACCCCGAGGCTGCCCGAGTAGCAGACCGTGCCGGCGGTGGTGGCGAACGAGTTGGCCGTGACCAGCCGGGGCGCGTCGACCACATGCGGCTGGGCGGCCGAGACGCCGGCCAGGAAGAAGCGGTTCAGCGCGACCACGAGCAGGGCGCAGACCAGGAACAGCGCGTTGTACTGCGCGAACCACACGCAGATCGCGGCCGGAACGACGAACACGGCGCGCGCCAGGTTCGCCATCGCGAGCGAGGTTCGCCGGTTCCACCGGTCGAGGAACACGCCCACGAAGGGTCCCAGGGCCGAGTACGGCACCAGGAGCACCGCAAACGCCGCCGTCATCTCCAGCGGGTTCGCGGCGCGCTCCGGGTTGAAGAAGATGCTGCCGGCGAGACCGGCCTGGAACCACCCGTCGGCGGCCTGGCTCAACCACCGCGCCGCCACCAGTCGGCGGAACGCCGGCCGCGCCAGGACCGCGCGCAGGTTGTGCCGGGTCGCGGTGCGGGCGGCCGTCTCCGTCGCGGACTGCATCTCGGTGAGCCTACGACGCGCGCCCAGCCAACCGCGGGGCCGATCGCGCACCCGACACGGTGGTCACCCCGTGGCGTTGGTAACTCGACCGGCGTGTGTCACCGGCGGCGTCGTGGCCGCACGGGGCGTCGCCGACCTGACCGGCGCCGCTCACCCGTCGACGGTGCTGATCCATTTACGTAAATCACTCGGTGGTCCCGGCGGTGACGGCCCGGCCGTCGGGGACGCTCGCCGCCTGGCGCTCGCTGGAGCGCTGGGCGAGCCGGGCCAGCAGCTGGCTCAGGTCGACGCCGGTGAGGTCGGTGCCGAGCTGCAGCCCCTGCGCCACGGTCGACGCCACGGACTTCGTGAGCGACGAGGCGCCGTCGGTGGAGATGACGGTGAGCTTGTCGATCGCCCCGACCGGCGCGGCCGCCGCGCTGACGAGTTGCGGCAGCACCGTGAGGAGCGGGTCGAGCACGGCCGCCTCGCCGTACGCGCCGAACGCGTCGGCCCGGCTCTGCATAGCCTGCGCCTCGGCGGCGGCGATGGTGGCCGCCTCGGCCTCGGCGATGGCGGCGTTCTTGCGGGCCTGGGCCTCCTGCTCCACCCGGTAACGCTCGGTGTCGGCCGGCTTGCGCACCTCGGTGTCGAGCTGACCTCCTTGAGCTCCGCGTTGCGCTCGGCCACCTTCTGCTGCTCGGCCTCGGCCAGCGGTCCGGCCGCGGCCGACCGGGCCTGGGCGGCGTCGATCTCGGCCTGGATGGCGGCCTGCTTGAGCGCGAGGTTGCGCTGGGCCTTGGCGATCGCCTCCTCGGCGAGCAACCGCTCCTGCTCGGCCTCGCGGCGGGCGTGCGCCTCGGCGATCGCCGCGTCGCGCATGACCCGGGCGGCCTCGGGCCGACCGAGGTCCTGCAGGTACGTGCCCTCGGTGGTGATGTCCTGGAGCTGGAACGTGTCGAGCACCAGGCCCTGGTTGGTCAGCGAGTGCTCGGCCTCCTCGGCGACGGCCGAGGCGAAGGCCGCCCGGTCGCGGATGATCTCCTCGATGGTCAGCCGACCGACGATCGAGCGCAGGGCACCGGCGAGTACCTCACGGGTAGATTCCTCGATCCCATCCTGCTGGTGCAGGAACCGCTGGGCGGCGGCCCGGATCGCGTCCTCGGTGCCACCCACCTTGACGATCGCCACGCCCTGCAGGTCGGCCCGGATGCCCTGCTTGCTCACCGCGCCCTGGATCTCCACGTGGATCCGCCGGCTGGCCAGGCTCATCACCTGCAACTTCTGCACGACCGGCAGCACGAAGACCGCCGCGCCCATGACAACCTTCTGGCCGGACAGGTCGGTCGAGGTCGTGCCGTCCGCGGCGGCGATCGAGCGGCCCTTGCGGCCGAGGCAGCCACGAGCGCCCGATGCGCGGTGCGCCAGGCCAAGCCGTACTCGGCGGCGACCTCGGACACTGCCCGGTTCGACTCGGCGACCGCCTCAGCCAGCCGTTGGCGCAGCCGGCCGGTCGCCGCGACCGGGGCGGGATCTCGGCACTGACCTGCGTAAACGACGCCCGCGGACAGGCCGGCTCCAGGCAGGCCAGGCGGCGCTTGCGCCACCACAGCGCCACCTGCTGGTTCGCGACCGGCAGATCGCGGATGCGCGCCAGCGGCCGCTCCTTCACCCGGCTGCTCGCTGTTCGCATTCGGGGCAGATCGCTTGCGTCGCAACGGTTGCGCCGAGCATCGCTCGGTCCACCCAAAGATGATCTTTACTTACATTCGGTCAGTGCGGAAAACGGGGCTAGCCTCGGTCTTTCGGTAAGTGGTGATCAAGGCTGTCGCGGCTTCTATTTGATCTTATGTTGATAAATTCCGATTGGCGGGCACGGGTGTGGCCCGG
>JADGGF010000343.1 GCA_019690055.1 Micromonosporaceae bacterium | reverse complement strand
TGCCGATGCAGGCGCCGGAGCCCGAGACCCACACGCTGGCCACGCCCGCCCCGCCGCGGGACACGCCCGCCCCGGGCGGCGCATCCGACCGCTAGAGGTTCCGCGAGCAGCACACCGACCAGGAGAGCGTGCCGCGAGCGGCACACCGACCGGTGGAGCGTGTGCCGCAAGCAGCACGCCCGACCGGTAGAGCATGCGCCCCGTCACCACGGGCGTACGCTTCGCACCGTGGGAGATCTTGCTGGCGGCGGAAACGGCACCACCGGACGGGCGACATCCAGCGCGATGCGGCGCGCTTTGCGGCGGGCGGCGGAGGGCCGCACCCTCGATGTCGACGAGACCGCCGTTCTGCTCGCCGCCCGGGGGGAGGCGCTCGACGACCTGCTCGCAGCCGCGGCCGCGGTGCGCGACGCGGGACTCGTCTCGGCCGGTCGGCCCGGGGTGGTGACCTACTCGCGCAAGGTCTTCATCCCGCTGACCCGGCTGTGCCGCGACCGGTGCCACTACTGCACGTTCGCGACCATCCCGAGCAAACTGCCGGCGCCGTTCCTCGACCGGGACGAGGTGCTGGCGATCGCCCGGGCCGGCGCCGCGCACGGCTGCAAAGAAGCCCTGTTCACCCTCGGCGACCAGCCCGAGGACCGCTGGCCGCAGGCGCGGGAATGGCTGGACGAGCGCGGCTACGCCTCCACGGTGGACTACCTGCGGGCGTGCGCCGTCGCGGTTCTCGAGGAAACCGGCCTGCTGCCCCACCTCAACCCCGGTGTCCTCTCCTGGGCGCAGCTGCACCAGCTGCGCCCGGTCGCGCCGAGCATGGGGATGATGCTGGAGACCACAGCGGAGCGACTGTGGTCCACGCCGGGCCAGCCGCACTACCGCTCGCCCGACAAAGAGCCCGCGGTCCGGCTGCGGGTCCTCGAGGACGCCGGACGGGTCGGTGTCCCGTTCACCACGGGCATCCTCATCGGAATCGGCGAGACGCTCGCCGAACGGGCGGAGTCGCTGCACGCCCTGCGGCGCATCGGCCGCCAGTACGGCCACCTGCAGGAGATCATCATTCAGAACTTCCGGGCCAAGCCCGACACGGCGATGCGGTCGGCTCCGGACGCCACCATCGAGGATCTCGCCGCCACGGTCGCGGTCGCCCGCCTCGTCCTCGGGCCGAAGGCCCGCATCCAGGCCCCACCGAACCTGCTGGTCGACGCGGGCACGGTCGGCGACGACGACCTCGGCGCCCACGAGGTCGCGCTGCTGCTGCGCGCCGGCATCGACGATTGGGGAGGCATCTCGCCCGTCACCCCGGACCACGTCAACCCGGAGCGGCCCTGGCCGCAGATCGAGGCCCTCGCCCGACTGTGCGCCCGGGAGGGCTTCACGCTGGCGGAGCGGTTGACGGTCTACCCCGAGTACGTCCGGGCCTGGTACGACGGTGCGCCCTGGATCGACCCGCGGCTGAGCCCGCACGTGCGTGCCCTGGCCGACCCGGCGACGGGTCTGGCCCGCGCCGAGGCGAAGCCGCGGGGAATCGCCTGGCAGGAGCCCGACGCCACTGTCGAGAGTGGACGAGTCGACCTGCACGTGACGATCGACACCACCGGGCGGACGGTTGATCGGCGTTCCGACTTCGACACCGTCTACGGCGACTGGGCGGACGTGGCCCGGCACGCGCAGGCGACGAGCGCCGGCCCACCAACCGTGCCCCAGCCCGGGCCGCGTCTGGACAGCGAGGTGGCCGCGGCGCTACGGCTGGCGGAGTCGACTCCGGGAGCACTGCTGCGACCGGAGCACGAGTCCGCGGCGATGGCGTTGTTCGAGGCGGACGGCCCGGCCCTGGACGCCCTGGTACGGCTGGCCGATGCCGTACGTCGGGACGCGGTCGGCGACGTGGTCACGTACGTGGTCAACCGGAATATCAACTTCACGAATGTCTGCTACGTGGGCTGCCGGTTCTGCGCCTTTGCTCAGCGCGAGCGGGACGCTGACGCCTACCGGCTGTCGATCGACCAGGTGGCCGATCGGGCCGAGGAGGCGTTCCACGCCGGAGCCACCGAGGTCTGCCTGCAGGGCGGCATCGACCCTCGCCTCCCCGTGACCGCCTACGCCGACTTGATCCGAGCCATCAAGAAGCGCGTGCCCGACATCCACGTCCATGCCTACTCGCCCATGGAGATCGCGACGGGGGCGGCCAAGGCCGGGGTCTCGATCGCGGACTTCCTGTCCGAGCTCCGGGATGCCGGGCTGGACACGATCCCCGGGACGGCGGCCGAGATCCTCGACGACGACGTGCGCTGGGTGCTCACCAAGGGCAAGCTGCCCGCGTCGACGTGGGTCGAGGTGGTCACGACGGCGCACGAGCTGGGCATCCGGTCGAGCGCGACCATGATGTACGGCCACGTCGACCACCCGCGCCACTGGCTGCAGCACCTGCGGGTGCTCGCCGGCATCCAGGAGCGCACGGGCGGCTTCACCGAGTTCGTGGCCCTGCCGTTCGTCCACCACAACGCGCCGATCTACCTGGCCGGCGTGGCCCGGCCCGGCCCGACGTGGCGGGAGAACCGCGTGGTCCACGCCATGGCCCGGCTCCTCCTGCACGAAAAGATCGACAATATCCAATGCTCCTGGGTCAAGCTCGGTGACCGCGGCACGGTGGAGATGCTCAACGGCGGGTGCAACGACCTCGGCGGCACCCTCATGGAGGAGACGATCTCCCGGATGGCGGGGTCGGAGCACGGGTCGGCCCGCACGGTCGAGCAGTTGCGCGCCATCGCCGCCGCCGCGGGCCGCCCGGCGCGGGAGCGCACCACGCTGTACGCCCTCGTCACCGACGCGGCCCGTCCCGGGGCCACCGCAGAGCCGGCCGATGCCGCGCCGGCCCGCCGCTGAACCGACCCACCGGTCAGTCACGCACCGTCGTCGGACCACCACAATTCTTGTGGTCGCTGGCGCTCGCACGGGCCGCGGGCCCGCGAATGCGTGGCGGGCCGTAATGCCGTGATTCCGCCGGGCTGTGGATCGGACTGTGGATGCCCGTGTGGACACGGTGTGGATGCCTGTGGATGTGACCTCAACCCCTCGGCGGAAGACTGATGGCCGGTCGGCTGACTATACGTACCCTTTGTAGGCCAAAGTGGCGGTAGCTCAGCTTCTGTCCGTTACTCAGGATGCGGATGGGTCGGTAGAGTCAGCGCGGCCGTTCGGGAGGGGGCTCCAACGAGTCGAACGGCCGGCACCATCCAGGGGGGTTATATCCAGCCAGGGGGTTATGTCCAGACTGTGCTGGTTGTCCCGTGAGTCACGCACGCCACACGGGTCACCCGCGGTGATTCCGAAGGTTCCACTTGACGGGCCGCGCATTACATGCGTGTAATTCCACCGGGGAAGTTCTCCGTCGGGACGCAGCGTGCCTCGACGGGCAGCTCCACCAGGATGATGCGCCTTTCGCTTGGGGGGTTGTGCCGGCACGCCGGCACACAGCAAGGAGGCAGGAATGGAGAGCGGCAAGCTGATAGTGCTGGACCTGCTCGGGACGGCACCTGAGTGGCACGAGCGGGCGTTGTGCTCGCAGACCGACCCCGAGGCGTTCTTCCCGGAGAAGGGCGGCTCGACCCGCGAGGCGAAGCGGATCTGCTCGCGGTGTGAGGTCAAGGCCGAGTGCCTGGAGTACGCGCTCGGTCACGACGAGAGGTTCGGCATCTGGGGCGGGCTCTCGGAGCGGGAGCGCCGCCGGCTCAAGCGCAAGGCTGCCTGAGCCCGCGCTCACGTAGTCGTATGGCCTGAGCTCCCCCCGCGTAGACCCTCAGGCCTACGGCACGAAACGACGGTCCCGAAAAGTTCCATCCGCCGGCGCCGGACACCAGCCATCGTTCAGCCGGCCTACCCACAGCCGGCCCATCCAAAGTCGGCCAATCGTCAGTCGGCCCATCCTCAGTCGGCCAGGTCGTCCGGGTCCACGCCGAGCAGGTTCGCCACCTGTTCCACGATCACGTCGTGAACGAGATCCGCGAGGTCGTCGCGGTGTGAGGCCCGCAGTTCCAGCGGTCGACGGTAGAGCACGATGCGGGCCCGCGACTGGGACTCCCCGAACCGCACCGGCTGCAGCCGGGCGAGCGGCACCTCGCCATCCTCCAGCACATCGCTGTCGTAGACGTTGAGCTCGGGCGGCACGTCCTCCACCGCGAACTCCACGTCGGCCAGCTCCTTCGCGTAGCGACGCTCGAGCGCCTCGACCGTGTCGAGCACGAGGTCGTCAAAGATCTCGGCCCGGGTGCGCGCCAGAGGAACCGTGGCCGGAACCAGCCGACCACGCAGACCCCGACCGTGACGGTCGCGCCGGGGCGGTCGGGCCGGCCGGCGGAGGCTACGCATCCGGGTGCGGCGAGACTGGTCGGAACCCCGGCCCGCGGTCTCGCCGCCGGGCTTGGCCGCCCGGTTGGCGAACTCTCCACCGGGCACAGACGTCCGGCTCGTACGGTCGCCGGAGCCGAAGTCCTGGGTCATGACGTCAGCCTAGCTTCGGGGAACGACACAGAGCGTGGTCAGGCCGGGTGAGCCTGGTCAGCGGACGTGCCCGGGACGCCCGGGAGTGTCGGGGTCGTCGGCGTGTCGCGGTGGGCCACCGGCGCGCGGCCGTTGGCGGCGGCTACGTTCTTCACTCGTGAGCGGATGGCACCCCTCTGTCTCCGTCCGGACGGAAAGGCAGGCTCACGTGAGGTCTGTGCGACGGTGTTCCCGCAACGGATGCTCCCAGCCGGCGGTGGCCACCCTGACCTACGTGTACGCCGACTCCACCGCCGTGGTGGGGCCTCTCGCCGCGTTCCCGGAGCCGCACACGTACGACCTGTGCGAACAGCACGCCCGAAGCCTGACCGCGCCCCGGGGTTGGGAGCTGGTGCGCCCGGAGGGGGACTTCAGCCCGCCCCCGCCGGTCCCCGACGACCTGGTCGCGCTCGCCGACGCCGTGCGGGAGCCGGCGCCCGCGCCCCGACGGCCCTCGCCGCCGGCGGCGCGGACGCCCTCGTCGGCTCGTCGCCGTAACCACCTGCGCCTCGTCCGCTGACGCCGCCGACCGCCCCTGGCCGTCGGCGGCGTCCGACTTGTGCCGGCGCGAGAGCTCGACCCAGCCCGGACCGGCGGCGTT
>JADGGF010000342.1 GCA_019690055.1 Micromonosporaceae bacterium | reverse complement strand
GAGCAGCGCGAGGCCCTGCGGGCGGTAGGCGAGATTGGCGTACGACTGGGTGGCGATCGCGCCAACGCCGGCCTGCGCCGCGGGCACGGCCGCCCCGACCGCCAGGAACTTGCTGGCGACGGCCACGCCGAACGCCGAGCCGTCGGCGGACCGGGCCACGATCGAGAACGTCATGCCGCCGATCATTGCGCGACGACGGAGCGCTGTCGATCACTGCGCGACGACGGAGCGCTGTCGATCACTGCGCGACGACGGAGCGCTGTCGATCGCTGCGCGACGACGGAGCGCTGTCGATCACTGCGCGGCGAAGGCTGCCTGTCGATCCTCAGATCCGGCGGCGGCCGGCGAAGCCGGCGTCGAGGCGGTGGTACCAGTCGATGTTCTCGTCGCCCTCCAGCCAGCACCACAGCACCGGCTCGCCGTCGCGCTCGCCGGGCAGGTCGAGCAGCAGCGGAGCGAAGCCCTTCACCTGAGCCCCGGCCGCGGCGAAGTACTCCAGGTCGGCATAGAGCCGCGCCTCCAGGCCCTTGGCCTCGGGCAGGCCACCGTGCCGGCTCGGCCGGCCCGCGGCCAGGTCGGCCTTCAACTCGGCCAGGTCCGCCCGCGCGGCCACGAACTCGTCGATGCGTGGCCGCAGCCGCGCGATCACCGCCCGCGCCTCATCCAGCCGCATGGCACGACTCGCAGATTCCGCTCCGGCGAGCTGCGCGGAATTCCAACCGCATCGAACCTCCCCAGGCTCGCCGACCACCCTAGGCGACATCGGCCCGGCCACGGGACCCCGGGTCGGGCCGCTCAGGCGTTCTGGGCGGCCAGCTCGCGGGCGCGGTTGTGGGCGGCCTCCAGGGCGGCGAGCATGGCCGCGCGTACGCCGTGGTTCTCCATCTCCCGGATCGCCGCGATCGTGGTGCCGCCCGGCGAGGTGACGGCCTCGCGCAGCCGGACCGGGTGCTCGCCCGAGTCGCGGAGCATGATCGCCGATCCGACCGCGGTCTGCACGATGAGGTCGTGCGCCACCTGCCGCGGCAGGCCGAGCAGGATGCCGGCATCGGTCATCGCCTCGACCAGGTAGAAGAAGTACGCCGGGCCCGAGCCGGACAGGGCGGTCACCGCGTCCTGCTGGGACTCGGGCAGGCGGATGGTCTTGCCGAGCGGGCGGAACATCTCCTCGGCCAAGTCGAGGTGCGCCTCGGTGGCGTGCGGTCCGGCCGAGATCGCGGTCATCGCCTCGTCCACGAAGGCGGGCGTGTTGGTCATGACCCGCACGACCGGGGTGCCCTCGGGCAGCCACTTGGCGAAGAACGAGATCGGCAGGCCGGCACAGAGCGTCACGACCAGCTTGTCGGCCGGCACGAGCGGGCCCAGCTCGGCCATGAGCGCGGCCGCGTCCTGCGGCTTCACGGCGATCGTGAGCACGTCGGCGACCTTGACCGCCTCGGCGTTGTCGACCATCCGGATGCCGTACCGCTCGGCCAACTGGGCGGCCCGGTCGGGGCGGCGCTCGGTCGCCACCAGCTTGTCGGCGGCCCAGCCCGAGCGCAGCAGTCCCGCGAGCAGGGTCTCGCCGATCTGCCCCGCCCCGATCACCGCGATCGTGTGCATGCCTGCCTCCCCTTCTGCTCGGGTTGATCTAGGGCAGAGAGTGGTGGCTGGAGATCAACTCACCACCCTGAGCCCTAGATCAACGGCATTGAGCGGGTCAGGAGCCGAAGAAGACCTCGGCCTCGGTGTACCGCTCCAGCGGTACGGTCTTGAGTTCCTTGGTGGCCTCCACCAGCGGGACGCGGACGATGTCGGTCCCGCGCAGCGCCACCATCTTGCCCCAGTCGCCCTCGTGCGCCGCGTCGATGGCGTGCAGGCCGAACCGGGTGGCGAGCACGCGGTCGAACGCGGTCGGCGTGCCACCCCGCTGGATGTGCCCGAGCACGACCGTACGCGCCTCCTTGCCGGTCCGCGCCTCGAGCTGCTCGGCCAGCCACTGGCCGATGCCGCCCAGCCGGACGTGCCCGAACGCGTCGACCTCCTGGTTCTGCAGCACCATCTGCCCGTCCAGCGGGTGGGCGCCCTCGGCCACCACCACGATCGGGGCGTACTGGTGCTGGAACCGCTTCTCGACGTAGCCCGCGACCTGCTCCACGTCGAACTGTCGCTCCGGCAGCAGGATCACGTTGGCGCCACCGGCGAGCCCGGCGTGCAGCGCGATCCAGCCGGCGTGGCGGCCCATGACCTCGACCACCAGCGTCCGGTGGTGGGACTCGGCCGTCGTGTGCAGCCGGTCGATCGCCTCCATGGCGATGTTGACCGCCGTGTCGAACCCGAACGTGTAGTCGGTGGCCGACAGGTCGTTGTCGATGGTCTTCGGCACGCCGACCACCTGGACGCCCAGCTCGTGCAGCTTGGTCGCCACCCCGAGGGTGTCCTCGCCGCCGATCGCGATGAGCGCGTCCACGCCGTGCTCGGCGAGGTTGGCCTTGATCCGCTCGACGCCCCCCTCGATCTTGAACGGGTTCGTCCGGGACGAGCCGAGGATGGTCCCGCCCCGCGGCAGGATGCCCCGCACCTCCTTGATGCCCAGCGGCATCGTCAGGCCCTCCAGCGGGCCGCGCCAGCCGTCCCGGTAGCCGACGAACTCGTGGCCGTACGTGTCCACGCCCTTGCGGACGACCGCCCGGATCACCGCGTTGAGACCGGGACAGTCACCGCCACCGGTCAGCACTCCGATTCGCATGCTTGGCAGACCTCCAGGAAGTCTTGCTTCGACGCAGCCCGATGACATCGACCGCCGACACTTTCAACGTCCGGCGTGCGAGAGCAGGTGGCACCCTTGCCAGCCAGGAAAGGCCGCATCGGTGACTCTAAGCCTGGCTCGCCCCGGGCCTGCAGCCGGCTCGGTCAGCCTGAGCGTCCGTTCACCCTGACCGGTGGTTCTGCATCGCACGCCACCGGGCGAGGTTGTGCCGAGCGTCGACCAGCGCGTCGTGGCGCTGCGTCGACGGCGGCAACGGCGGCCGGCCCCGCTCGTCCCAGAGCTGGCGCAGGTCCTTGGTGAACCGAGGAATCTCACGTGGCAGATCGGGCATACGCCCCCATAGTTGGGCTAATACCACGTGATCGTACGCCGCGTACCAGGCCCACAACTCGATCTCATAGGTACGGCGGCCGCGCTCCGACGCCGATGCGCCCGACGCCGGCCCGGGATCCTCCCGCCGGAGCGGCTCGACGAGGAACTCGTACAGGTCGTCGCGAATGCGCTGCCGGGACCGCCAGGCGGGGTGCCCGGGCGAGGGCAGCCGGTCGAGCACGTTGCGCCGCACCCACGGCAGGGCCGGGGTGGGGTCGAACTCCGTGGAGACCGCGTAGAACTCCCGCCCGTGCTCGTCGACCACGCCGATCGACACCAGGTCGATCGTGCGCCCGTCCTCGATGAACTCGCAGTCGTAGAAGTAGCGGTACGGGATGGGCGCCTGGGCGGCCGGGGCGGACAGGACCTCGGTCGCGGCCGGCTCGCTGGAGGACGAGTTCTGGGTCATCGCGACCATTCTGGCCGACGGGCGCCACCACCAGCCGGCATCGCGTCACCCAGTGCCGCGAGACGATCTCGTACCGTTACGACATAGAGACGATCTCGTACTGTTACGACTCGGCGACGGACCGGCGTGCCCACGCGTGGAGTGCTAGGCGCATCGGACTTTGCGTAATAGCGTTGCCGTCACAACGAGTTGTCGCCAAGGCGACAGCGCCGCCATGGTGGGTGGCGCGGGAGGGATGTCCACCGTGGATGTTCGGGTGTCCGAGACCGGCGACGTGCTGGCGGGTGTGGAGATGTTCGCGGGGCTCGAGCCAGAGGCCCGCCAACGAGTGATGGCCGCGGCGGTACCCCGCAGCTACCGCAAGGGCCAGCTTCTGTTCGTCGAGGGCGACCCCGGCGAGTCGTTGATCATCCTGCGCCGGGGGGCCGTGCTCGTTTTCCGTACGGCGCCCACCGGGGAGCGGGCCGTCCTGTCGGTGGTGCGGCCCCCGGACGTGCTGGGCGAGGTCTCCCTGCTCGACGGCTCGGCCCGGTCGGCGTCGGCCGAGGCCGTCGAGGACTGCCAGGCGCTCGCCCTCTCCCGGGGCGCCTTCATTGAGCTCGTTCACGCCAGCCCGCGGATGCTCGACGCCGTCCTGCGGTCGCTCGGCAGCCTGATCCGCCGCCTCACCGAGCAGAACGCCGACCACGTCTTCCTCGATCTGCCCGGTCGGGTGGCCAAGACGCTGGTCCGGCTGGCCGGTGACTCGGGCGCCCCGATGGTGACCATCGAGCTGAACCAGAGCCAGCTCGCCGAGATGGCCGGCGGCTCCCGGCAGAGCGTCAACCAGGCGATCGGCTCGTTCGCCACCCGGGGGTGGCTGCGCACCGAGGGCCGTCGGATCGTCGTCACCGACCTCGCGGCCCTGCGCCGCCGGGCCGGAATGACCGACCGCTCGTAACCGGGCGGCACGGTCGGCGACAAGTCCGCCGCCGGCCCGTCGACGGAACCACCCGGGTCCAGCTCTCCGGCTGTCGCATGTGGACACAGCGGGGCGGCCGCCGCCCGCGCTCCCCTCACGCCGCACTGCGAACCCGCGCTGCGGCCGCACGGCGACCCCGCACCGGGGCGCCCGGCCGCGGGCGATGACGCATTTAGCGTGATCGCATCGCGCACCGGACCCGGCATGGTCGCCGAGAAAGGCGTACCGTTGCCGGGTAGTACCGCACGGATCCGCCCCCGGCCGCTCGGGCGGCCTGTCGGCGGATCTCCGTCCGCCCCAGCGGGAGGGAGCCTGAGCGTGGGTGACGCCCGGTACGGCCGCCGCGACAACGGCCTCGTCGCGGCAGAGTACGCCCCTGCGGGTGACGTGGACCCTCGGGTCGGCGAGCACCTGCTCGACGTGCTCGCCCGGGACGGCATCGCGGCGTATCTACGCCCATCGAGCGACCAGTACTCGGCCACCCGATCCACCACGCTGCCGCAGCGCCCCGTCGACCGCCTCTACGTCGACCGCGCCCACCTCGCCACCGCCCGCGACCACTTGGCCCGGCTCGCTCGGGAGGAGCGCGAGGCCGAGGAGGCCGCGGACCATAGGCCCGCCGGCGGCCCCCCGGGCGCCCGCGCGGACCGGTCGCTTATACACATCTGG
>JADGGF010000341.1 GCA_019690055.1 Micromonosporaceae bacterium | reverse complement strand
CGGTGAGCACCGGTACGGACATGGGGGCGGGTGCGTCGTGATCGGGCTCGTGCTCTCGATGATGAAGGCCCGCCGGGCCCAGACGGTGACCCTGTTCCTGCTGGCGGCGGTGTCGGTCGCGGCGGCGGTGGCCGGGCCGGTGGCGGCCCGGGCCGTCGACGAGGCGGTGGCGCGGATCGAGGTGGAGAACGCCTCCGGCCGGGAGCGGACGATTTCGGTCGTGCTCGCCGAAGACCCGACCGCCGAGGCCGGGGCGCGCCTGATCGATTCGGTGACGGACTACATCGATCTGCCCGGCTTCGAGGTCATCCGGGGCGGCGGCCTGACCGTGTTCGGGCCGGCCAGCGACCCAGGCGACCTGGTGTGGTCCAGCGAGCAGATGGTGTACCGCGACGGGGTCTGCGAGCACGTGATCATCGTGGCGGGACGGTGCCTCGCCGGCGCCCCGGAGATCCTCATCGGCGCCCAAACCGCCGAGGCAACTGGGGTGCGGGCCGGAGACGTCGCCTGGGTGCAGGCGGCCACGGTCGACAACGGTCTGCTGGTGCCCGATGGCATTCCCTCTCCGGTCACCGTGGTCGGGGTGTACGAGCCGGTCGACCCCGAAGAGGCCTACTGGGGCGGACACACGTACTTCCCGGTGGCCCCCAATGGCCGGCGCAGCGAGGCGATCTTCATCAGCCCGGCCGGGCTGAGCCTCGTGGACCACACGGTCGGCTTCGCCTTCGTCGATGCCCTGGCGCCGCCGGATGTGCTGACGCCGGACCGGCTCGAGCGCATTCGGACCGAGGTCTTCACGGTGATCGATCTCCTCCGCGGCACTCCTGACGTCGCCATCGCCACGGCCCTGCCCGACCTCGCCCAGCGGGTGGCCACGGGCCGGGAACTCGCCGCCCAGCTCGGTCCGATCGCGTTCATCCCACTGGCCGGCTTCAGCCTCTTCGTCATCTACCTGGCGGTGGCGCACGGCGTACTGGGCCGGCGCACCGAGATCGCCATGGTGGCGTTGCGCGGCGTCACCAGGCCCCGCCGGTGGGTGCTGGCGACCGGGGAGACCGTCGGCGCCATCCTGCTCGGCGCGCCGGTCGGGTACGTGCTGGGGCATCTCGGGGTCGGCTGGTTGGCCCAGGTGCGGCTGGGCTCGAGCGACGGTACCGACCTGTCGCTGGCCACGGTGCCGTACGCGGCGGCGGCCGTGACGATCGCGCTCGCGGTGGCGCTGCTCGGGCAGCGGCGCGCCCTGCGAGAGCCGGTGGTGGACCTGCTCCGTGGCGTCCCCCGGAGCCGGGGTGTGTGGTCGGCGATCGCGAGCGAGGCGCTCTTCGTCGCTCTGGCCGTGGTCGCCACGGTGCAGCTACGCGTGCCCGCCGGCGGCGTGTCCGGTCTGGGCCTGCTCGTGCCCGGCCTGGTCATGGTCGCGGTGGCGCTGCTCGCGGCTCGGCTCAACGGCGCGGTGACCGGGCTCGTGGCCCGGTTCGCGCTGCGCCGCCGTCTGCTCGGCGTGGGTCTGGCCGCGGTCCAGTTGGCCCGCCGCCCCGGCAGCCGGCGGCTGTTCGTGCTGCTCGCGGTCGGGGCCGCCGTGCTCGCCTTCGTCGCGGCGGGGCTGAACGTGGCCGCCCGCGCCCGCGATCTGCGGGCGTCGGTGGAGCTCGGGGCGCCTCGGGTGTTGCAGGTCGTCAACGCCGACGTGGCACGGCTGCTCGCCGCCACGGAGGCCCTGGATCCCGAGGGCGCATGGTCCATGGCGGTGGTCGCGGTGGAGCCCGACGACTCATCCGACCCGCCGCTGCTCGCCGTCGACACGTCGCGCCTGGCGGCGGTGGTTGCGTGGCGGCCCGAGTTCGGCGCCGACCCCGCCGCTGTGGCGGCGGCGCTCGCCCCGTCCGAGCTCCCGCCCCTGGCGATGCACGGTACGGTGATTGAGGTCGATGTCAACGTCACCTGGCACGACTCCGACGTGGACCGCGGACGACCGCCTTCGGACGGTGTCCGACGGCGGCCCATCACGCTCGTCCTGGGGTTCGCGACCGGCGACGGGCGGCGGGTGTCGGTGCGGGTGGCCGGTTTGGAAGGCGGGCCGAATACGCGGACGGTGTCGCTACCCGACTGCGCCGAGGGTTGTCGTCTGGTCAGCCTGAGCTCCCCCGACCTGCCCGTCTTCGAGGCCGACTTGGTCCTGACCGGGATTCGGCAACTCGACCCGCCCGCCGACGTGGCTCCGCTGTCCGTGTTGACCGATCGCGCACGGTGGCGCGCCGGGCCGGAGGTCGGACTCGCCACCACGCCGTCGGGTCTGCGGATGGCGCTGTCGCCCTCGGTCTTCGGCGACTACACGTTGCGGGTCGGCGTCGTCGGCGTTTCGCTGCCGGTGCCGGTCGCCGTCGCCGGCGACCGACGGGCCACGTCGATCACCTCCGTGGACGAGACCGTCCTCGGCACCAGATCCGACATCAATCTGTCGATGCTTCCCCGGCTGGGCAGCGAGGGTGTGCTCGTTGATCTGCGCGCGCTGGAGGCGACGCTGGTCGCGCCGTCGACCCTGGCCGAGGCCGAGATCTGGCTCGGCCCGTCGGCGCCGGCCGACGCGATCGACCAGTTCCGCCAGTTCGGGCTGTCCATACTCAGTGAGTCCACAGTGGAGCAGCGCCGGAGTGTGCTGGCCCAGCAGGGACCCGCGCTGGCGCTGCAGTTCCACCTCGCCGCAGCCGCCTTCGCGGTGCTGCTCGCCCTGGTGGGTCTGGGCCTGGTGGCGGCGGTCGAGCGCCGGCAGCGCGCGGCGGACCTGCGGGCGTTGCGGGTGCAGGGCCTGCCCCGGCGGGTGATGCGGCGGGCCGCGCTCTGGGGTTATCTATCCACAGTGGTCGTCGCCGCGCTGACCGGGTTGGGGGCCGCCGCCCTGGCCTGGGCGATCGCGGGCGACCGCATCCCGCTCGTCGGCGGCCCGGCCTCGTCGTTGGCCCCGCCGCGGTGGCCGCTGTGGTCGGCCGTGGTGCAGCCGTGGGCGGCGGCGACCCTGGCCATGGCGGTGGCCGCCACGGTGGCGGCGTGGGCGCTGCGCCGGGCGGTGGCGCGCGGCAGCAACGGGGCTCGATGACCGGAGCCCAGGTCGAGAGAACGGCGGACGCGGGTTCACGGCGGAAGGGAGGCGGCATGGCCGGGCTGGCGGTGACGTGCCGACGGGTCGTGCACATCTACCGGGCCGAGGCGGGCGACGTGGTCGCGCTCGCCGGCGTGGATCTGTCGATCGCGCCAGGGGAGATGCTCGCGCTGGTCGGCCCGTCCGGGTCGGGTAAGTCGACGCTCATCGCGCTGCTCGCGGGCCTCATGCGCCCGTCCGCCGGGCGGATCACCATCGGGACGTACGACATCGGCAAGCTCACCGACGCCGAGATCTCGCGGCTGCGCGGGACGGAGATCGGCGTGGTGCTCCAGGGGGTCGCCCGCAATCTGCTGCCCTACGCCAGTCTCGAGAGCAACATCCGACTGGCGCAGTCCCGCGCGGCGAAGTCCAGGGGCGTCCGGCTGGACGACCCCGAGCGGATCCTGGCACTGGTCGGGCTCGGCGGGAAGGGTTCGGCCACCGTCGGCCAGCTGGCCCCGGGCGAGCGCCAGCGGGCCGCGCTGGCGGTCGGGATCGCGGCCGGCCCGGGTCTGCTGCTGGTCGACGAGCCGACCTCCCAGCTGGACACCGCGGGCCGCGACGAGGTGATCGCCGCGTTGGAGACCGTGAACGCCGAGCGGGGGACGACCATCGTGGTGGTGACCCACGACGGCGAGGTCGGCGCGCGGCTCGGCCGCGCGGTCACGATCCGGGACGGTCGGGTCGGGGCCGAGGGCCGCGGCGGGCAGGACTTTGCGGTGGTGGCGGGCGACGGCACGATCCAGCTGCCGCCGGAGGTGCTCGGCGACTTCCCGCCCGGCACGCTGTTCACGGTCGATCGCGGCGACGGCGGCGTCTCCCTGATCCCCAGCGGATCGGTCGACGACGGCACCTCCTGACGCGGGTCGCTGACCCCGACGGGTCGCCGGGGCGGTCGAGGCGGGGCGCCGGTCGGGCAAGCGGTCGCGCGGCCCATTCGGCCGGGCGAGCCGGGAGCGGCGTGCCGACGGTTGGCGTACCGGGCGTGCAAGACTGGTCAACCATGGACCCACGCACCACACCCGCGATTCCGGCAGTCATGCGCGGCGCCGTGGATCTGAGCCCGTTGCGCGACCGCGCGGCCGCAGCCTCCCGAGCGCAGGCCCGTCCGGCCCGCAGCGACGCCACCAGCCCGGCCGGCGACGGCCAGGGCGCGGCCGGCTCGGCAGGCGGTGGCGTGACTATTGTCGATGTCACCGAAGCCACCTTCCAGACCGAGGTGCTGGAGCGGTCGCTGCACACGCCGGTGATCATTGACTTCTGGGCCGAGTGGTGCGGCCCGTGCCGCCAGCTCTCGCCGGTGCTGGAGAAGCTGGCCATCGAGGGTGGCGGATCCTGGGTGCTGGCCAAGATCGACGTCGACACCAACCCTCGGCTGGCCCAGATGTTCCGCGTCCAGGGCATCCCGATGGTCTTCGCGATCGTGGGCGGGCAGCCGATTGACGCGTTCACCGGCGTCATTCCCGAGTCGCAGCTGCGACCGTGGATCGCCGCCGTGCTCAAAGCCGCGGGGGTCGCCGCCCCGGTCCCCGAGGACCCGGCGATGGTCGCGGCCGACGAGGCGCTGGCCGCAGGTGACTACGACGCGGCGGAGCACGCGTACAAGAAGATCCTCGCCGACCGGCCGGCCGACGCCGCGGCGGCCGCGGGGCTCGCCCAGGTCGGGCTGCTGCGCCGGGTGGACGGCGTGGACCAGGCCCGGGCGCTCGCGGCGGCGGCCGAGGCGCCCGACGACGTCGAGGCTCAGCTCGTCGCCGCCGATATCGAGGTGCTCGCCGGGCGGGCCGAGGACGCGTACAACCGGCTGGTCGAGCTCGTTCGTCGGGTCACCGGCGACGACCGGGAGAAGGTGCGCGCCCACCTCGTCTCCCTGTTCAGCATCGCCGCCCCCGACGACCCGGTCGTCGCCAAGGCGCGCCGCGCCCTCGCCAACGCCCTCTTCTGACGCCGGTCGGTATGCGTATCGCTGTTCTCGACGCCCCCACCAACCTCGGCCTGCGGCCGCCCACCCCGCCCTCGGTC
The DNA here is from genome assembly GCA_019690055.1 of Micromonosporaceae bacterium. Classification (GTDB taxonomy): domain Bacteria; phylum Actinomycetota; class Actinomycetes; order Mycobacteriales; family Micromonosporaceae; genus DATBGZ01. The sequence continues at coordinate 24 of JADGGF010000341.1, read as the reverse complement.
CCCGGCTGCGCCAAGGCGCCCGGT
>JADGGF010000340.1 GCA_019690055.1 Micromonosporaceae bacterium | reverse complement strand
CCCCTCAGCACCCCCGGACAACCGCCAGGTGCCCACCATCCGGTCCAACTTGCGCAGCTGCTCGCTCATCACGGTCTCCCTGCTCTCGACGCGCCCCCCGTGGGCGCGTTCTGCCCGATACCTCGGAGCCGACCCCGCGATCTCGACATGCCCGCCGAAAAAATCTTGGGCGCGCGGAAAAAATCCTGGCGGACGCGCGCCCCACCGGCGGGGTGAAAACTACACAGACCACCACAGACCAACCGAGCCAGCCCGACGAGGAGCAGGCACCCTCACCCGGGCCGGGCCACGAGTCCGGGTACGGGAGGCGATGGCCGGGATGTCGCCCGGGTCAGTCGGCGGACCCAGCGTGATCGCGCCCGCGCGAGGGCGAGACACCGGACCGGCTCTCCTCCGCGGCCTCGTTGAGTCGCCGCATGACGTGGCAGGCAATGTCACGGAGCACGTCGATCTGCTCCCCGGTGAGCCCGTCGATGACGTAGCGCCGCACGGCCGCCACGTGGCCCGGCGCGGCGGCGACCACCAGGTCCCACCCGGCGTCGGTCAGCGTGGCCCGCGTGTAGCGGGAGTTCTCCGGGTCGGGCGCCCGGTAGAGCAGACCCCGCTGCTCCAGTCGTTTGACCACGTTGGACAACCGGCTCAGTGAGCTGCCGATCCGTCGCGCCAGCTCGCTGAGCCGCAGCGTCCGCCCCGGCGTCATCGACAACTTACTGAGCACAAAGTAGTCGAACAGCGTCAATTGGCAGTCACACAGGAGTTGGGCGTCGAGCGCGCTCGGCAGGTTGAACATGAGCTTCGCCAAGGCCAGCCAGGCCTCGCGCTCACACTCGTTCAGCCACCGAGGTTCGTCCGCCACGCTCTCCACCCTACGGCCTGGTAACCACCGGGTGTGAGACATCTCGCATGAGGTTCAAGGTTGAAGTCAAATGACGTACGGTCAACTTCATGCTTGAACCTCAGATCGGGGGAGACATCCGATGACTCTGTTCCGACTGGACGCCAGCATCCGGACCGAGGGGTCCGCGAGTCGTGAGATCGCCGACTTCGTCGAAGAGGAGTGGCTCGCCGCCCGCCCGGGCGACACGGTCGTGCGCCGCCACATCGGCATCGACGTCCTACCCGCAACCGCCTGGGCGGCGGCGGCGACGGGCCGGCGGACCGCGCCGGAGGAGCGCACCCCCGAGCAACGGGAGGCCATCGCCCTCGCCGCGACGCTGGTAGACGAGCTGCTCGCCGCCGACGCGACCCTGTTCGCCGTGCCGCTGTACAACTACGGCGTATCGCAGCACTTCAAGACTTACGCCGATCTCGTCTTCACCGACCCGCGGACGAAGGCCGGTCCCCTGCTCAAGGGCAAGCCCACGGTGCTGGTGACGGTCCGCGGCGGAGCGTACGGTCGCGGCACGCCGAAGGACGGCTGGGACCACGCCACGCCGTACCTGCGTCGCGTCCTCGCCGACTGCTGGGGCGCCGACCTCACCGTCGTCGAGCGCGAGTTCACGCTCGTCGGCGTCGACCCAGCCCTGGACCCGTTCACCGAACAGGCGGCCCAGCTGCACGCCCAGGCTCTCCAAGCAGCCCGCGAGGCCGGCCGAGCCCTCCGCGCGCGGGCCGACCAGAAGGAAACCGTCCTGTCCGGCCAGAAGGAATAGGGTGACGGCATCGACGTAACTCAGTCGACGCCGAGGTGCGCGGGTGGTCGGGCTGACGATCGCCCACGCACTCCCCATGCCCGCAACCAAGATGCCGGTGTCAATCGAGGGCTAGATGCCGTATTCGGGCCGGCACCGCCGCCGACGCTCCTAGTCTGTCGAAAGTGGCGCGGGTTCGGGGTTGGTACGGGGGGTTGATCCTCCTCCTCGGTGCGATCCGCGTCGCCGTGCCCGTCACCCGGCCCGTCATCACCAGCGTGATCGTGGTGGTGAGCATCGGCGCCATCGAGCTCGGGCTTCGGCGGCTGCGCCCCGAACGGGCCGCGGCCTGGCGTTGCCTGCAGGTTGCGCTCGTCGTGCTCGCGGCCGGAGACATCCTGTACCTGCTGTTCGAGGCCGACGCACCGCTCTCCGCGCCGTACCCGGCACCCCATGACGTCATCACGATCGCCGGTTATCTGCTGCTGAGCGCCGCCCTGTTCTGGTTGGGCCTGCCCGCACCCCCGGAACGCGAAGAGACGAGCCTCATCGATGCCATCAGCCTGACGCTGGCCGCCTCGCTGGTCGTGTGGCTCGCGGTGGTCCGGCCGATCGTCGAAGACCAGGCGCTGTCCACGGCGGGACTGATCACCGCCACCCTCGCCATGCTCGGGTACATCGCCGTGCTCGCCGCCTCCGTCCGGCTCATCCTCGGGTGGCGGCGCAACGCCGCCGTCGTCATCCTCACCTTGGCGCTGCTCGCGTTCCTGATCTCGGAGGCGTTCTACGGCTACCAACTCGTCGGGAGCGACTACGCCTTCGGGCGGCGCGCCGATCTCGGCTTCCTCGTGCTGCTCGGAGGGTGTGGGCTGGCGGCGCTGACCCCGTCGATGCGGGAGATGGCCTCGCCGGAGGTTCGCCGGCACAGCCTCACTCGGGTACGGCTCGCCCTGATCGCGATCGCGCTGCTGGTCGCCCCCGGCCTGCTGATGGTGGAGGCGGCCCGCGGTCCGGTCAAGACCGGTTTCGCCATCGGCACGACCGGCGCCCTGGTGAGTGTCCTCGTCCTCATCCGGCTGTCCATCAGCGGTCGGGCATACCGGGCCCGCGCCGCTCGTGAGCGGGCCGTCCGGGTCGCGTCGCAGGCCATGGTCTCGGCCGTGAAGCCCGGCGACGTGATCGCCGGCACCCGCAACGCGCTGCACTCGCTCGTCCCGACCGTCGGCCTGGTGGACCTCGAGCTGGTCAACCAGAGCGAGGTCGACGCACCTCCGCGCACGGTCGTGCCGGTGGGCCCGGGCCGCCGTGGCCAGTACGTGGTCCCGCTCAGCGGATCGGACGCCGCGCTCGTCTTCGTGGCACCGATGCGGGTTCTCATCGAGCTCGCCGACCTGCTGGGATCGCTGGCCGATCAGGCGGCGTTGGCGCTGCAGCGCATCAGCCTGGCCGAGATCGCCGGCGCCGAGGAACGGGAGCGGTACTTCCGGGCGCTCGTGCTGTCGAGCACCGACGCCATCCTCATCAGCCGGGACGGCCGGATCGAGTACGCGACGCCGTCGGCCGAGCCCATGTTCGGCCGGTCGATCATCGGTGAGCGCTTCAACGACGTCGTGCGGCGCCCCGAGGACCCGAACGCCGATCCACAGTGGCCAGACGTGGTGGATAGCGCCGAGGGGGTCATCCGCGGCCCCCACGGGGACGTGGCGGTCGTGGTCCACCGGCGCGATCTCACCCGCGACCCCAGCGTTCGCGGCATCGTCACCACACTCCGTGACGTCACCGCCGAACGGGAACTCCAGCGGGACCTGGCGTACCGGGCCAGCCACGACGAGCTGACCGGCATGGTCAACGCGCGGTCGTGGGGCGAGACGCTGGAGGAGGAGCAGGATCGCCGCCGGGGCGTGGGCAACGGAGTCGCCGTCATTTTTGTCGACCTTGATGAATTCAAAGACATCAACGACCGTTACGGACACCCCACGGGCGACCAGGTGCTGGCCGAGATGGCCCGGCGGATCCGGGAGTGCGTCCGGGCCGGTGACGTCGCCGCCCGCGTCGGTGGCGACGAGTTCGCGGTGCTGCTGCGCGGTCTGCCCAATGTGGACGACGCCCGCGCCATCGCCCAGCGTATGGCGGAGGTCCTGTCCCAGCCCACGGTGGTCGGCTCGATCCCGATCGAGTGCCGGGCGAGCATCGGGCTCGCCTACAGCGAAGGCGAGGAACCGGTTGAGGTACTGGTACGGCAGGCCGACACCGCCCTCTACGAGGCCAAGGAGCAGGGCAAGGGGCGGTGGGCCGAGTACAGCCCCAGCCACTGGCGACCGCCGGGCGGCGGCAACGGGGGTGGCCGCCGCGGTCGGCGGTGAGACTCACCCGGTCTCGACCGACGTCGGTGCAGCGCCCACCGCGGGGCCAGCGACCGACGTAGGGCCGGCGACCGGTGTGGCGACAGCGACCGGTGCGGGGCCGGCGACGCGGCGCGCGAGCCGGTCGGCCGCGGCGGCGAACGTACGGGCGTGCAGGGCGGCGGCCACCAGCCGCACGCGCCGCGGACCCGGGACCACGACCCGGCCCCGCAGCACGTCGTACCCGGCCCGGACGACCTCGTCGAGGATCGACCCGTAGAGCAGGTACGCGGCCTGGATGCAGATTCGCGAGCGGGGTTCCAACAGCGCGATGCCGGGTCGGGCCGCCGCGTAGTGAGCCAGGGCCCGGCCGCACTCGTACCGGATGAGCGCGCGCACCGGTGCCGACGCCCGGCCGCGGGCCGCGTCGTCGGCGAGCGTCCGCGGCGTCACCCCGAACCGGGCCAGATCCTCCAGCGGCAGGTACACCCGGCCCCGCCGGAGATCCTCGGCCACGTCCCGGATGAAGTTCGTGAGCTGGAAGCCGTACCCGAGCTGGCGCGCGGCCTCACGCGCCGCCGCGATGTCCGCGCCCGGGGACAGCCCCAGGATCGGCAACGTGAGCGTCCCGATCACCGCCGACGACCCGTGCATGTAGCCCAACAGATCGGCGTAGGTCTCGTACCGGGTCACCGTCAGGTCCATGGCCATGCTGGCCAGAAACTGGTCGATCTCCTCCAGCGACAGACCGTACGTGCGGATCGTGTCGGCCACGGCCGGCAGCACGGGGTCGGTGGTGGGTTCCCCCCGCAGCGTCGACGCCAGCCCGCTCCGCCACGCCGCGAGCCGTTCGGCGGCGACTTTCGGCGACGCTTGCGGAGCGGAAGCAGAAGACACTGCCGGTGGCGATCCATCGTCGACGATGTCGTCGGCCAGGCGCGTGAAGGCGTAGAGGGCATGCACGGCCCGGCGCCGCTGCGCCGGCAGCAGGGCGGTCGCCCGGTAGTAACTGCGGCCATGGTCCCGGTGAATGAGCCGGCACCGTTCGTACGACCGGGCCAGGGCCTCGTCTACCCCTCCCGTGGAGGCGTACCGCCGGGCCACGCCGGGGGCGGACTGGTCACCACGCACCACACCCGCCACACATACGCGAAACCCATCCGGTCACCACGCCCCCTACGCTAGGGGGGCGGGCGTGTCGGCCGGCGTCGGGG
>JADGGF010000339.1 GCA_019690055.1 Micromonosporaceae bacterium | reverse complement strand
ACAACAACCAGTCTACGGATACGATCGCTGTTTTTCTGGACTATACTGAGGACTACGCCCTTGTTGAAATCGCTCCTGGTTGGCGGGACAATTTGAAGTATGATCCAATTCCAGGAACGGGCAGAAACTGGAACGATGCCATTCGGTGGGCTTCGCCCTGCTGAATAAAGACCTCTCGTGCACGGACGGGACGGGCAGAGGCTCGTGCCGTCCGTGCACTGCTGTTGACAGTAAGTATTGTTTCGGGCGTCTCTTGAGTTATTTGTAGGTTGCAGGCTAGGCAAGGCGATTGATGCGACAGTTCGACCGATGTGGATGGGCTCTCGTTCTTGGCTTGTTTGTCATCGCGGGTGCGGCTATCGGCTGCAGCAGCACTGAGAGTGAGAGTGGATCACCTGACTCTTCCGATCTTCCGGTGCTCGATGCGGGGATCATCGCGCAAGCCGACCCGCGCACCGTCCCACAGCCGTTGGCGGCCTACACGTTCAACGCGGCACAGCGCGACGTCCTCGACCGGGCGACGCTGATCACCGCGAATCGATGCATGGAGCAGTATGGGTTCGCGCCACAGCGGACGTGGCGTCGGCCGCCGATCAACGAGTTGTGGGCCCGCTATGGTCTCTGGGACCCCACGTCGGCTACGACCGGTTACCTCTCGCCCGAGGAACTCGAGATTTCGTCGGCTGGCATGGCGTCCTACCTACCCTTCGTCGGCGAGGCCCAGGTCGTTTATTTCGGCCAGGTACCGCAGTATGGTGGCGTCGAGGTTCCTCCCGGCGGGTGCCAGGCGCAGGTGAACGCTGCGGTGTGGGAAGTTGAAGGAGTCACCGACCTGCGAGGCTTTGTTAGCGAGTTGTACGAAGAGGCGCGCGAGCGGTCACGGCAGGATCCGCGAGTACAGTCCTTGCTGGAGGCTTGGCGGACGTGCATGAATGAGAAGGGCTGGGACTACGAGGACGTGTGGTCGCCGTTTGAGTACTGGAGCCAACCGCCAAGGCGCGGCACCGAGAGGCACGTTACCCTGGCGAGTATCTCTGCTGACGAGAAGGCCAGTGCCAAGGACGACGTGGCGTGCAAACACTCGACGGGGCTGCTGGGGACGTGGCTTGCTGCGGACATCGCCTATCAGCAGTTGATCGTTGAGCGGGAGTCGCAGAGGCTCGCCGAATGGTCCGAGGACATGGCAGCGATCCTTGCCAACGCCAACGAGATCATCGCAAATGGGTAGAGCGGCGACTGCATCGAAGGACGGCGAGACCAGTCTGAAGGTACGCCGACGACGGTTAGCGCTGACCCTCGCCGGTGCCGTGCTGGTCGCCGGCTTGGGCTTGTCGTCGCCTCTGTGGCTGAAGTCGCCGCAACAGATGGCGGCCGATGCCCAACCACCGCCGTTGACGACGCTGACTGCTCCGGTGGAACGCAAGGTCCTGCGTGACACGGTGGTTGTTCGCGGCGAAATCGCGTCAGGACGATCCTTTAGCGTCACGCCGCGTGGCTCGGACGGGATTGTCACGGCCGTCAGGGTTCAGCGTGGTGACCTCGTACATGAGGGAATGGTGGTCTTGGAGGTCAGCGGCCGACCGCTGATCGTACTCAAGGGCGACACACCCGCCTACCGCGATCTCAGGCCGGGAGCGTCCGGCAAAGACGTCGCAGCGCTGCAGGCGTCGTTGACGGCACTCGGTCACGACCCTGGCGAGCATAATGGGGTTTTTGGTGCTGGCACCAAGAGGGCCCTGGCGGCTCTCTATTCCGATCTTGGTTATCCGACCGTGCCGGCCGACCCCGGTGATGCCGAGCGCATCGATGGGTTGAAGCGCCAAGTCGCCGCTGCGCAGCGAGCCGTGGAGGATGCGCAGGACACAGTGAATCTTCTCGCCGCCGATCCGACGGCGACCGACGCGGACAAGGCTGCCGCAGACAGGGCGCTCACGCGGGCGAAAGAGGATCTGGCCGCTGCTCAGGAGGCGTTAGCCAGGGCGGAGCAGATGGCCGGGCCGATGTTGCCCTTGTCGGAGTACACATTTCTGCCTTCGTTTCCCGCACGGGTGGATGCACTCACGGCGACGCTGGGCGAACCTGTGTCTGAGCCGCTCATCACATTGGCGACGGGCGATCCCGTCGTGATCGCGTCGCTCACCGTGGCTCAGAAGGCGTTCGTGGCGCCCGGGCAGAGCGTGGACATCAGCGGAGATGACGGTCTGCATGCGATCGGAAGAGTGGCCTCGGTCAGCGATATACCGGAGAAGGCATCAGTACCTAGCGCGACATCCGGCTATACATTGGTGGTTTCGCCGGAGCCCGCGCTGGATCCGATCAATGTCGGGAGACAGGTGTTGATCACCATTGAGATCGGCACCAGCGAAGGCGAGCAGCTCGTCGTTCCCATTCCGGCACTCTTCGCCGGGGCCGATGGAAAGATCTACGTCCGGAGGAGGAACGCAGCTGGCGATGAGGAGCGCATTCAGGTGATCCCAGGGATGAGTGCGCAGGGCTACGTAGTGATCACTCCGGTCGGCGCGACTGTCTCGCCGGGTGACCTCGTCGTGATCAGCGGGCCGGCGACGTGAGCCACGCGCTTGTCGAACTGCGCGGCGTTGGCCGCACGTACCCTGGGCCGCCCGCTGTGTTTGCGTTGCGGCCAACGGATTTGGACATATTTTCCGGAGAGTACGTGGCGGTCACGGGTCGATCAGGTTCGGGCAAGTCGACTCTCTTCAATATTCTGGGACTCATTGATCGACCGACCGAGGGCATGTACCGGCTCGACGGGATCGACACGACGACGATGACGGACTCCCAGCGCACCGGGCTGCGCGCGAGCCGCATTGGTCTGGTGTTCCAGGCGTTTCACCTGCTCGCTTTCCGTACGGCCGAGGACAACGTAATGCTTGGCCTGCTGTACCAGGGCGTACCAACCGCGCAACGACGCGCGGCGGCGCGCGAGGCGCTGGACCAGGTTGGGCTCGGCCACCGCCGCGACTCCTCCGCCGCCACCTTGTCGGGTGGTGAGCGTCAACGAGTCGCTATCGCGCGCGCCCTCGTGAGTAAGCCCAGCCTGCTGCTGTGCGACGAGCCGACCGGCAATCTCGACTCAACCACCGCCGGTCAGATCCTCGACATTATCGACGATCTGCATCGCCAGGGGCTCACGATCGTGATGATCACTCACGACCCGACTGTGGCCGCGCGGGCGCAGCGCACAATTCGCATCTCCGATGGCTTCGTGGAGGTAGGCACGTCCAGCCGGGGGTCAGCATGAACGCGTTATCGTCGCTTGGCTCGGTCGCCCGTCTGTTACGGCAGCGCCTCGAACGGCGGGAGGGGAAGCAGCGGGTGCGCGCCGACAACACCGTCGTTGTGCCGACCAGTCGGCTGCGTCTCGTCGATCTAGTCACCGAAGCCGTCGCGGGCATCCTGCAACGCACAGGTCGCACCGCCTTGACAATCGTAGGGATCGTGCTCGGCGTCGCGGCCTTTGTGGCTGTGCTTGGCGTTACCGCAACCGCCACGGGTCAGATCAGTCGTCGGTTCACCGAACTGTACGCAACTGAAGTCACCGTTACCGATGTAACGTTGACGGATACTTACGCCACCGCCACCGCGTTTCCCGCCGACGCGGACCAGCGCGTCATGGTCATCAACGGCGTCCGGCATGCGGGCGTTTATTGGACCATCCCAGCCGAGCAGATTGGCTCGGTCACAGGAGTACCTCTGCCCGGTGTCGCAGCCAACACCACCATCCCAGTGATCGCCGCGTCCGCCGGGCTATTTGACGCCGTCCGGGGTCATCTCGCCGCGGGGCGCATCTTCGACGCAGCGCTCGACCAACGCGGTGAACGCGTCGCTGTCCTCGGCGGTGCCATCGCCCACCACCTCGGCATTACGAGTCCCGATGGTTTACCGGCAATCTTCGTCGGCGGCGTGCCGTTCACGGTCATTGGCATCGTCGACACGGTACAACGACGCCCCGAGTTGCTTGCTGCCGTCTGGATTCCTCGGCACACCGCCGAAGTGCTGTGGCCAGGCCCGCCCGAGCCGGGTCAGCCGCCACAGATGGTCATAGACACAAACCTCGGCGCCGCTGCTGTAGTGGCCCGACAGGTAGCCCTGGCGCTACGACCCGACGCCCCAAACAGCTTCAACGCCGCTGCGCCACCTGATCCGCAGACGCTGCGGGACCAGGTCAGCACCGACTTGTCCGGCCTGTTCCTTGTGTTGGCGGGCGTCTGCCTGGTGATCGGCGCTGTCGGTATCGCGAACACTACCCTCGTCGCTGTCCTCGAGCGCGTGCCCGAAATAGGCCTCCGACGGGCGTTGGGGGCCCAGCGTCGGCATATCGCAGGACAGTTCCTCTTGGAAAGCACCACTCTTGGCGCCGTTGGCGGATTAAACGGCGCAGGTATCGGCGTCGCCACGATAGTGGCGGTGGCGTTCGTTCGCGAGTGGACCCCCGTGATGACCCCGTGGACCGTCCTATGTGCCCCGGCCGTTGGTGCCATCACGGGATTGCTGGCCGGTATCTACCCGTCGCTGCGCGCGGCTCGCATCGAGCCCGTTGACGCCCTGCGTCAGTAGCTCAGATTGCCTGAGGGGTGCCGCACACCGGGGAAGACTGGGGGTGTGATGAGCGAGGCGGTGCTCCCGACTCCGATCGGCGGGCTGGGCGTGACCGTGTCCGACGGCGCCGTGGTGGGGATCTCGTTCGGAGCGGTCGGCCAGCCACCGAACGGACCGCTAGACCCGGTGCTGGCGGCGGCGCTGGCGGAGCTGCGTGAGTACTTCGCCGGGTCCCGGACCGCGTTCACCGCGCCGTTCCGGTTCGTCCGGGGCTCCGCGTTCGAGCGGGCGGTGTGGGCGCGGATCGCGGCGATCCCGTACGGAGAGATGGTCACCTATGGTGAGATCGCCCGGGACGTCGGTGAGCCGGGCGGGCCCAGGCCGTGGGGGCCGCCTGTGGCCGCAACCCGGTGCCGGTCATCGTGCCCTGTCACCGCGTGGTCGGGGCCGACGGCAAGCTGGTCGGGTTCGGCGGCGGGCTGCCCCGCAAGCGCCACCTGCTGCAACTGGAGGCCAGGGTCGCCATCGGGCGGGGCCTCGGCTACCAGCCCACCGACACAGAAGGCTCCACCAACGCATAACGCGGGCCCACCGGATACCCGGTGGGCCCGCGTGCATGGTGGGCGGGTGG
>JADGGF010000338.1 GCA_019690055.1 Micromonosporaceae bacterium | reverse complement strand
GTCATGGCTCACCCATCCCATCCCCCGGGCGCCCCGCGCCCGCCACCCCTCACGACCAGGGATGGCCGCGACGCGCCTGTTACCGGGTTACGGTATCGGTACCCGAGTGACCGGCGGACCGGCTTACGACAAGTCGATCACGCAACAACACGCACGCGTGACCCTCCGGCGTCGCGACGCTCCGACGTCCCGACCCGTGGTATTCCGGGCAGCTCGCGGGAGCGAATCCGCGAGTGGCTCGGCCGGGCCGTTACGGCGTCGCCACCAGGTCCCGGGCGTCGGCGGTGGACCGGGCCGACGCGTCGGCGACGGCCCGCTTGCGCGCCCGGTGGGCGGCCACGTGCGACCGGGTGGCGCAGCGCTCGGAGCAGAACCGCCGGCAGCAGTTCGACGACGTGTCGAGGTAGACGTTGCCGCACCGCTCGTCGGCGCAGACGCCGAAGCGGTTGCTGCCGTACTCGCACAACCAGACCGCCAGGCCCCACACCGCGCCCGCCATGTGCTCGGCCGCCACACTGGAGCCCCGGCCGGTCACGTGCATGTGCCAGTCGTTGCCGTGATGGAACGAGATCCGAGGCTGCACCGGATGTGCCTCGAGCAGCAGGTTGAGCGCGGCCACCGCCTCGGCATCGCGGCCCGCGGACCCGTGCTCGAACACCTCGCGCAGGCGCTTGGCGCCCTTGCGAAGCACCGCGACGTCCTTCTCGGTCACCTCGGCCGCCTGCCAGCTGCCGGGGCCGTAGAAGGCACGCAGCTGCTCCAGCGTCTCGACCTGCGCATTCACAAGATCGACCGCCGTGCGCGCGTACTCGTCGAAGTTCACGCGTCCACCGTAGCGGCCGCCGTGGCCTCGGGCGAGCCCTCGGCGCGCGGCGGTCCCGTCGGCCGGCACCGAGGACTAGGCTCGTGTCATGCTTCGATCCGCCATCCTGGCCGCCTCCCGCAACCCTCGGGTCGAGCGACTCATCGCAACCGCCCCGGTCACCCGCGACGTGGTCCGCCGCTTCGTCGCCGGAACCGACCTGGACGACGCCCTTCGGGTGGGCCACGAGCTCACCGGCGACGGATTGGCGGCGAGCTTCGACTTTCTGGGTGAGGACACGCGTACGCCCGAACAGGCCGAGGCGGTCCGCGACGAGTACGTACGGCTGCTCTCCGCGCTGGCCGCCGCGGGCCTGACCCCGGCCGCCGAGGTCAGCGTGAAGCTCTCGGCGCTGGGCCAGCGCTTCGACGAGAAGCTCGCCTACGAGAACGCCCGGGCGATCTGTGCCGCGGCGGCCGCGGCCGGCACGAGCGTGACGCTGGACATGGAGGACCACGCCACCACCGACTCCACGCTCGACATCCTGACCCGGCTGCGGTCCGACTTTCCCAACACGGGCGCGGTGCTGCAGGCGTACCTACGGCGGACCGAGAGCGACTGCCGGGAGCTGGCTGGGCCGGCGTCGCGCGTACGGCTGTGCAAGGGCGCCTACCGGGAGCCGGAGACGGTCGCCTACGCGAACCGGCTGGACATCGACAAGTCGTACGTGCGGTGCCTGAATATCCTGATGTCCGGCGAGGGCTATCCCATGATCGCCACGCACGACCCTCGCCTGATCGCGATCACCGAGGACCGCGCGAAGTGGTTCGACCGTGCGCCGGAGACCTTCGAGTTCCAGATGCTCTACGGCGTGCGCCCGGACGAGCAGCTCCGGCTCGTCGGGGCGGGGTACACGATGAGGGTCTATGTCCCTTACGGCACGCAGTGGTACGGCTACCTGATGCGACGCCTCGCCGAACGGCCGGCGAATGTCGCGTTCTTTGCCCGAGCGCTCGCATCGCGCAAGTGACGCGAGGGCATGGGTTAGAGTCGCGGCAGACGGCACCGGCGGCCCGACATCGATGAACGACCGCCCCCGGCACAAAGCGAAGGTGATGGATGATCTGGGGCCGAGCCCCGAGCCACGCGCACGTCCGCGAAGGGGCAGGTACAGCCGTGGGCCACGCCTCGGTCCCGACCGGTGAACCGACCGGCGCGGCTGTCGTACCTCCGCCGGCCGCCGGGCACCCGTTCGCCGGCCCACTGGGAGTCGGTGTCCCCGCCGGCCATGGCTATCCCCCGGTGCCCGGGTATCCACCGGCGTACGGCTACCCACCGCCCCCGGGGTATCCACCGGGATTTCCAGCACCGCCCGGCTACCCGCCGCCCGGCTGGCCGCCCGTCCTGATCACGCCGTCCCCGCGCCCTTCGGTGCGCCACAGCCCGCTGGGCTGGACCGTGGTCGTGGTCAGCGTCCTGGTCATCGTGGTCAGCGCAGCGGTCGGGGTCGCCCGGTTCCTGCAGGTTCCGCCGGCGCCGGAAGCGACCTGGTACGCCGCCAACGAGGTCGCCGCACCCCCGCCGCTGGACGCGTCGCCGGCGGAATGGAACGCCTGGGCGCGCCGGGCGATCGCGATCGCGGTGCGCGACCAGGCCGCGGCGCTGCTCGCGGGCGACGAGGAGGGCTACCTGGCCGCGGTCGACCCGGACGACACCCGGCTGCGCGACGACCTGCGTCGGCGCTTCGCGGTGCTGAGCCAGATGGGCGTGGGCCAGTGGAGCCAGGAGGTGCGGACCACCCCGGACGTCACCGGGCAATACACCTGGCACGCGCAGATCCGGATCAGCTACTGCTTCGGCGACCAGACCTGCCGGCCCAACAGCCTGCTGATCGGCACCGACTGGCGCCTGCGCGACGACCATCTTGTGCTGACCGGGCTGGCCTACTCCGGCGCCGACCAGGTGGGCCCCCGCCCCTGGGAGGCGGATGAGCTCGTCGTCGCCACCGGCACGCGCACGGTGGTGGCGACCTCGCCCCGGCTCGACCGACGCCTGCAGGACGCGCTGGCCGCGGCCGAGGAGGCGGCGGCCGTGGCGGACTCGCTGGCCCGCTGGGGTGGCCCGCCGAGTCGCTACGTGATCTTCCTGGCCGACTCCGGGGAGTGGTCGACCTGGTACGGGCTCGAGCAGCCGGAGTGGGCGGCGGGTGCCTACGTCAACCAGACCGACAACGAAGTGGTCATCAATGCCTCGGTCGTCTCGGCCGCCGACACGCGGGAGTTGCTCACCCATGAGCTGGCCCACGTGGCGACCCTCGCCGGCGAGCGGGACGGGCTACGCGGCTCCGTGTGGTGGCTGGTCGAGGGGATCGCCGACTACGCGATGATGCTGGGGGAGCCGCTGTCCGAGTACGCCACGATCCCGGCCGTGCGCTCCTTCGTCCGGCAATCCTGGGACGGTGACCCGGCCGTCGACCCACCGTCGGTCAACGCGACCGGCGCGGAGGCGGCCGCGCGGTACGGCATCGCGTTCCTGGCCGTGTGGCGGATGGCGCAGGTGTACGGGCACGACGCGATGCTCACCTTCTTCGGCCGGGTCATTCACGACGGCGCGTCCCTCGAGGACGCCGCCCAAGCCGTCTACGGCGAGAGCTGGGCCGCGGTCCGCGACGACTGCGAGCAGTTCATCCGCGGCTTGTGAGGCCGAGCCCTCGACGGGTGAGCGGGCCCTCGACGGGTGAGCGGGCCCTCGACGTCGGTCAGTCAGCCCGTACGCGCCGGAGTGCCCAGATGCTCGCGGGCGAACGCGAGCGCGGCAGCGAGATCGTCGATCCGGGCCTGACGGGACCGGGCCTTGCGGGTGGCCACCTCAACCGCCACGGAACCGGTGAAGCCGCGCGAGCGCAGCGAGGCGAGCAGGGGGCCGCACGGCTGGGTGCCCCGGCCGGGCACGAGGTGCTCGTCGAGCCCCTCCCCGCGACCGTCGCCGAGGTGCACGTGCTGCAAGGCCGAGCCCATCGCGTCGGCCATGGCCAAGGCATCCGCGCGCGCGGCGGCGCAGTGGGACAGGTCGAGCGTGTACGCGTCGTAGCCGAACTTGCTCGAGTCCCAGCCCGGCAGGTAGGGCACGAACTCCCGGCCGCGCACCCGTACGGGGTACATGTTCTCGACCGCGAAGGACACGTCGGGGAACTGCTTGTTCAGCGCCCGCAGACCCGCCCCGAAGCCGGTCGCGTAGTCGCGCTGCCAGGCGAACGGGGGGTGGACCACGACGGTGGGCGCCCCCACCTCGAGGGCGAGCCGGGCCGACCGCCGAAGCTTCTCCCACGGGTCGGTTCCCCAGACCCGCATGGTGATCAACAGACAGGGGGCGTGCACGGAGCGCACCGGCACCCCGTAATGCGCGGCGAGGACCTTCAGCGCCTTGGCGTCCTGGCTCACCGGGTCGGTCCAGACCATCACCTCGACTCCGTCGTAGCCCAGCGCCGCGGCCAGCTCGAACGCGGCCGCGGTCGGCTCGGGAAAGACCGACGAGGTGGAGAGCAGGACCGGAATGTCCGTCACCCTGCCAGGTTAGCCCGGTCCGCCGCGTCCGACCCGCCTCACGATGGCGGGAGCGTGTCCAGGCGGCGAAGGATCACGCCCTCCCGCAGCGCCCACGGGCAGATCTCGACCCGGTCCACGCCCAGCCGGATCATGGTCTCCTCGGCGACCACGGCGCCGGCGAGGAGCTGGTGCGCGCGCTGCGGGCTGACCCCGTCCATCTCGGCCAGCGCCACGGACGGGATGCGCTGGATGAAGCCGAGGACCTGGTGCAGGCCGGTGCGGGTGAGGGCGCGCGGCACCCGAAGGCCGGCGCCGGCCGGGGCCGCCCCGGCCAGTCGGGCCAGCGAGCGGAACGTCTTGGAGGTCGCGGCCGCCCGGTCCCACTCCGGCACCTCGATTCCCGCCAGGCGCCGCGCGGCGTACGCCCGCAGGTCATCCACCTCGACCGCGGGCGGGGGGTCGGCCGAGAACCGGTCCCGGGTGAGCCGACCGGCGCCCAGGGGCAGCGACAGCGCCGTGTCCGGCTCCTCATCCAGCCCGGCCGCGATCTCCAGCGAGCCACCGCCGATGTCGAGCACCAGCAGCCGCCCGGCCGACCAGCCGAACCACCGCCGGACGGCGAGGAACGTCAGTCGCGCCTCATCCTGGCCGCTGAGCACCTGCAGGTCGACCCCGGCCTCGGCGCGCACCCGGCCGAGCACCTCGGTGACGTTGGCCGCGTCGCGCACCGCCGACGTCGCGAAGGCGAGCATGTCGTCGACCCCGTGCTGACTCGCCGCGACCCCGGCCGCGGCGCCCCCCCCCCCCACCACCCCCCCCGCGGGGGGGGGCGGGGGGCCGGCCCGCCCGAT
>JADGGF010000337.1 GCA_019690055.1 Micromonosporaceae bacterium | reverse complement strand
GAGCTGGCGGACGACGGCGGCGAGTTGGCCAACCTGCTCGGCGAGCTGGGCCGCGTGGGCCTGGGCCGCGGCCGCGTCGGCCCGGGCCTGCTCCCGCGCGGCCTCGGCCTCCCGGCGAGCCGCGGCCGCCTCGCCCCGCGCAACCTCAGCCTCATGACGGGCCGCCTCGGCATCGCGCCGCGCCGCGTCCCGCTCGGCCGCCAACGCCGCCACCCGGGCCGCGGCGTCACGCTCCACTGTGTCCAGTCGCTGACGCAGCGCGGCCAGCTCCTCGCGGGCCGCAGCCAGCGTCGCCCCGACCTCCCGTCGAGCCCGGTCCTGCTCGGCCTGCGCAACCCGGGCCGCCTCGGCCGCCGCCTGCACCTGGGCGAGCGCGGCGTCCCGCTCGCGTACGGCCTGGTCCTTCTCGGCCAGCGCCGCGTCGCGCGCCCGCACCGCCTCGACCAGCTCGGCCCGCGCGGCGTCGCGCTCCCGGACGGCCGCGCCGTGCAGCGCCTGGGCCGCCGCGTGGTTGTGCCGGGCCTCGTCCCGCTCGGCCGTCACGGCGGCCACCTTCTCCAGGGCCTCCACAGTGGACTGCTCGGCGGCCCGGGCCGCGGCCTGCGCCTCCTCCACCCGCGTCTGGGCGGCCGCCACCATCTCCTCCGCCCAGGCCCGGGCCCGGGCCACGTCGGCCTGGGCCGCCTCGACCTGCGCGGCGGTCTCGGTGCGCAGCCGCTGCATCTCCGCGCGCAGCCGGGCCACCTCGTCGCGCCACCGGTCGGCCTCCTGCCGCGCCTCGTCCCGCTCGATCTGGGCCGCCGCCACCTCACCGGCGGCCTGGGCCTTCACGGCGTCGATCTGCCGCTGGACCCCGGACGGGGAGAGCTCGGTGTGCAGCGCCTCGGTCAGCGTCTCCACCGCCTTGTCGAGGCGGTCGACCACCTCGAACGCCTGGGCCACCTGGCCGGCCAGCCCCGGATTGGTGCGCAGGCGCATGCGAGCGGCGCGGGCGGCGCGCAGGCACGCGTTGTCGTTGTCGCGGCAGTACCGGAACGGCCGTCCGGCCGAGGCCCGCTGCGGCACCGGCCGTCCACAGTAGGCACACGGCCGGGTCGAGACCGGCAGAATCTCGGCCTTCTCCTCGACGGGCTGGCCGGTGGGGTCCAGCACGTCGTCGGTGAAGTAATCGTCCGGCCCCAGGGGTTCGTCCACATTGGCGTGAATGACGATCGGACGGTTCTTCTGCGCGCCTTTCACGCTATGCAGTGTATGCCCGAAGCGGGACGGCGCTATACCACGACCCGACCCGAGTTGTCAGCGCAGGTCCCGGGTCACGGCGAGGCGGACCTGCGCGTCCATCCAGGCATCGACCGCGCTGCGAACCTCGCTGCCGCCGTCGGAGCCGACCGCCCGGTCAGCTGCAAGGCCGGCGGCCGGATTCGCCACCCGCTGCGCGGCGAGCGCGGTCACCAGGTCCTGCAGGGCCTCCCCGCGCCGGGCCAGGCCGACCCCGTGCAGACCGTCCGCGACCACGGCGGCGGCGCAGTCCCCGTTGAGGAATCGCCCGGTGGCGCGACTTTCTGCGTCGGTGAACTCCCGGGCGACCATATCTCCACTGTGGACTGATCAGGTTCGGCCTGGCGCTGAAACGCCAGCACGGTCGCCACCAGGTGCCGGCATATCCTCGTCGCCGGGCAGCTGCACGCCGCCGCCGCGAGGTTCGCGACCGTGGCCGCCCCGTCGGCGCGAGCAGCCACCCCGACCGCGCCGGGGCGGCTGGGCGTGCGGGCACCGCTGGCGGACGTGACCGATGGAGCTCACGGGGTGACGCGCGGCGGCCGGCGTCCGGTGACTCCGATCGGGACCGCAACGGGTGCTAGGCGTACCGGTCCGGGCATGCTGGGACCACCGAACGACCACGACCACGGGAGTCCGACATGGCCTACGTCCTGCTCGCCTTCGCCATCCTCGCCGAGGTCGCCGGCACGACCTCCCTCAAGTTCAGCGAGGGGTTCACCCGCCTGTGGCCGAGCGTCGGGACGCTCGCCGGCTACGGCCTCTCCTTCTACCTGCTGTCGCTCGTCCTCAAGTCCGTGCCGGTCGGTACGGCGTACGCGATCTGGTCGGCCGTCGGGACCGCGCTGATCGCGACCATCGGCATCCTCTTCCTCGGCGAGAGCGCCACCCTGCCGCGCCTGCTCGGGATCGCGCTCGTCATCGTCGGCGTGGTCATCCTCAACCTCGCCGACGCCCGCGCCTGACCGTCGTCCTGCAGCGCACCTACCAGCTCAACCGACGCCGCGACGACCTGGCGACGAACGGTCGGGCGATGCGACGATCCGGGCCCGCGCCGGTTCAGGCCAGCGACCACTTCCGGGGGAGCACCAGCCGCCGAGCCCGGCAGTCGTGCCCCTGGCTCACGCCCTCCTCGGGAGTGCACCGAGGAGGGGATTCTGGGCCACCCCTGACCGCTGCTCGTCGCTGAGCGGCCGCTCGCTGCCGTCGGCGGCCGGTAATCGTCGCCAATCGCTCGTCCGTACGTTCCGCGATCGGCATCTGGCCAGGTCACACCTCTTCGTTGAATTATCGGATTGTCACTTAATGTAATCCGATAATCCCGAGAAACGGACAAATCGGCTTGGCCTTGGCTACACCATAATGACCGTTATGGTGTAGCTAGGGGTCGACGAGGGAGGGCGACGACCGCGACGCGGGTACCGGATTGCCCGCCAATCGAATGCCCGAAGCAGGCCGGGGAGCGGGGGGCGGTGACCCCCGAGATGACCCCGCCGACGGCCGGTTCCACCCGACGCCCGACCGAGCTGGCACGGTCTCGGCGAGCCCGGGACGGCAGCCGGCGGGATGGCCGCCGAGGCCGGGGCGCGCCCACACCGAGGCTGGTAGGCTCCGGGCGCCCAGAAGGGGAATCACGACAGCAGCGCCTGAGCGGGCCAGTCGGCGGAGAGGCGGTACGGCGGTGGCGTCGGTGCGGACGGCGGTGACGGGGGCGTGGCGGCGCTACACCGCGAACGCGGTCGCGGTGGGGGCGACGATCGCCGTGGCCTACCTCGCTGTCCGGCTGGTGATCATCCTCGGCGGCACCGTGTTCGAGTCGCACGACTCGGCCGTCTACGCGCCCCGGGAGGACCCATCCCGCAACCACGGGCCCCTGGTCTCTCTCGTCGGGAACGCGCCCCGCCCGTGGGGCCTGCCGGCCTTCTACGCCCTGTTCGGCAGCGACGAGTGGCGGACGGTCGGTCAGTGGGCGCTGGCGACCGTCGCGTGGGCGGCCTTCGCGTGGGAGGTCTCCCGGCACCTGCGCACCCGTGCCGCCCGCGTCGCCGTGGTCGTCGCGATCCTGGTCTTCGCCTGCGTCCGCGACGTCGCCAGCTGGGACCTGGCGATCCTCACCGAGTCCACCTCGATCAGCCTCGGCGTGCTGGTGCTGACCTTCCTGCTGCGCTGGCTGCGGACCGGCTCCTGGGTGGCGGTGACCGCCATGACGCTGTTCGCGGTCTGGTGGACCTTCATCCGCCCGGACATCCGGGTCTTCACCACCGTCGTCATGGCGACGCTGCTCCTCATCGCCGGCCGGGTCATCTGGCGGGGCCGGCGACCCGCGGCGGAGGAGGGTGCGCCCCTCGCCGCCGTCGCCACTCGTACGGCCTCCCGGCCGGCGCCCAACACCCGCCGGACCGTCACCGCCGCCGTCGCCTCCTGCCTTGTCCTTGGTCTGGGACTCGTGTGGTACGCGGCGATCACCCCAGGCATGGAGCGGGCGATGGTGCCCTACGACGGGGACGCGATCGATCCGCCGCTTCCGCAGGACGAGTACCGGTTCGTCTACCGGCTGCGGGTGGACGTGTCGACCAACCCCGAGCTGTGGGCGGCCTACACGACCGAGATCGGCATGCCGACCTGCCCGGAGCTGGAGGCGTTCACCAGCGACACCCTCAACTGGCGGGGCCGGGAGTGGGCTGAGGCCTACCGCCGGTGCCCGGCCCTGGTGGAGTGGGTGCAGGAACGCAAGAGTCGGTACTTCTGGATGGACCTGGTCACGGCCGACCCGGTCCTGTTCGTCAAGACCTTCGTCCGGCAGCTGTCGCTGACCCTCGGCGGCGAGGTCTACGCCCACGTGCCGCGGGTGGTGCCGATCGAGAAGCTGGCCTTCCCGTCCCGCCGGTTCGGGCTGCCGCTGGCCCTGCTCGGCTTCGGCGCCACGCTGGCCCTGGCCTGGTGGGCCGGGGCGCTGCGCAGCCACCGCCGTCTGGTGTGGTTCGCCGTCGGGGTCTTCGCCGCAGCGCTGCTCTCCGCGACGGCCACGATCGTCATGGTGACCGGCGAGTTGCAGCGCTTCGGCGTGCAGGAGGCCGTCGCGACCCGGGTGGCGATGCTGGTCCTGCTCGGCTGCGCCCTTGACGCCTGGCTCATCCGCCGGCGCGGGCTGGAACCGGCGGATGGGGCCACAATCAGCTCGACAGGGGCTGCCAGGCCGGGCCCAGCTCAAGCAGCCGCTTGAGCTCGACCAGGTACGGCGGCCACGCCTGCCGGTACCGCTCCGCCAGGGCGTCGTCGGCGATCTTCTCGTGCACCAGGGTCAGGTAGGTGGCGCCGCGCGAGCTGCGCAGCGACCAGCGGACGAGCGACTCGCCCGCCCCGCCGTGGTTACGCCACGTGTAGGCCAGCGTCTTGTCGGTGTCGAGCTCGACGATCCGGTCCGGCCCGTACCCCTCCCACGCCAGGCCGTACCGCCCGCCGACCTGCGGCTCGATGGTCGCCGCGACCCCGGCCACCCGGCTCACCCGCTCCGGGTCCAGCAACGCGGCGTAGACCTCCTCGACCGGGGCGTCGATGACCGTCCGGACCAGCGCGTCGCCCTGGGCCGGCACGCTGAAGTCGAACGGCGGCATGGTCTGCCGGTTCTCGCTCGAGGCGGCGAGGTTGGCCAGCGTGACGTACCAGAAGCACTTCACCGAGACCGGGTCGATGGCGATGCCGTCGTGGCTGAGGGACACCACCGTCCCCTCGCCGTCGGGCGCCAGCGAGAGCTCCACTGTGGAGGGTCCCTCGTCGAAACTCCAGGTGAAGCGCAGCGCCCGCCCCGGCTCGTGGCCGGTCAGCGTCTGCCGGGGCCGGTCGCCCTGCGGGGTGTACCGCCCCCAGAACTCGTACCGCGACTGGGCCAGGTCCACCTCGGCGGACTCGGCGAACCACTCC
>JADGGF010000336.1 GCA_019690055.1 Micromonosporaceae bacterium | reverse complement strand
GTCCGGTGGTGGTGGGCAGTCCGGTGGTGGTGGGCAGTCCGGTGGTGGTGGGCAGCCCGGTGGTGGCGGCGGGCC
This sequence comes from Micromonosporaceae bacterium, assembly GCA_019690055.1. Taxonomy (GTDB): domain Bacteria; phylum Actinomycetota; class Actinomycetes; order Mycobacteriales; family Micromonosporaceae; genus DATBGZ01. Next base: position 5,137 of record JADGGF010000336.1, on the reverse strand, counting down.
GCCCCCCGACAACCCGCCGGTCATCGAGAGCATCAACGTACCGTCCACTGTGTGCGTGGGAAGTCGGTTCACGCTGACGGTGGTGGCCCACGACGAGACCGGCATTACCAATGCGGGATTTGAGTACACCATTGTGTACCCGGACGGCTACGGGGAGCGGTGGGGTGGCGGATTGAGCCGCGGCTCGAACAACACCTGGACCGCCGAGGTCGAGCAGCCGTACGGCGGGCCGTTCTCGCAGGCCGGCAGCGTCATCCAGAGCGGCTACGTGAGCTTCATGGACGGTACGCACCCAACGCCCGTTACCAAGACCTTCCCGGTCAGCATAAACGTCGTCAATTGCTGAGCCGGTCCACCCAGAGCCGGCCATACAAAGAGCGAATCGCGTCAATATATAACGCTGTAGCCAACCCCCGCCGCAGCGCTCGCGGCCAAAGAAGCTACCCTCGGGCCACGGCCGTCGAGCCGCTCCGGCGGGCTGGCGGGAAAGCCGCAGCCGGACGGCCGGTGTCGCGGTGGCACCGCCGGTGGCGCCCGAGCGCCCGGTGATCGTGACGATCGCCAGTACGTACCGGCGCCCCTGGTCACCTTCACTGGCGGTACTCTGCGCAGCGTGGAGAGTGCCGGCTGGGCCGTTTGGATCTGCCTCGGCAGCGTCGTCGCCATCGTCGTCGTGATGGTGGCCATCGGCGTGGCGGCTGCGGTGGTCGACATTGGCCGGACCCGCCGAGGGCGCGGCCGTTAGACCTTGCGGCGGTGCTCGCGCCGGGGAGGATCGCTCGGTGCGGGCATCGGGGCCACTTGTTGCTGCACGGCTTCGGTGATCTGGCGGGCGCGGTAGGCGGCCGGATGCCAGATCTCCTCGAACGGGCTGATGACGGCGGTACCAGACCTGCGCGGCCCGGTGCGGATGCGTCTGCCCATCACGTACAGACCGGCCACGACCGCCGCGAAGAAGCCGAACACCGCGGCGATGCCGAAGATCTCCGCCACGACCGTAAGCCTAACCGGCGAGCGCACACCAGCCGACGGTGTGGGGTGACGGTACGGCTCACCGAGGTGGAGGATTGCGCCAAACTGACGGGAAGCCGCGGCCGGCCGGTCGGTGACGCGGCCGACCCACCCCGACGAGTGTGATGCGGCCCTAATCGATGACCGCAGGGACGCGGCGCGCGACGGGTCGTGAGCGATGATGACGTCGTGGTGACGGTTCTGCGTGATGACGACATTGTGCGACTGCTGCAGCCCGCCGACGCGGTACGGTGGATCGGCGAGGCGATCGATGCGCATCACCGCGGTGAGTTGAGTGCGCCACCCCGCACTGCGGCAGAACTGGACGGCGGTCGCTTGGTGTTCACGGTCGGGCGGCTCAGGGGTGCGTGGTTCGGGTACCGCTCCTACGACACCTTCCCGGCGACCGCCGGCGACCAGGTCGTGGTTGTGCATGACGACGCGTCGGGCCGGCTCCTCGCGGTCGCTGTCGGCAATGAGCTCGGTGCCCGCCGGGTCGGCGCCATTGGCGCGGTCGCCGCCGATGCCCTCGCCGCGCCGTCGGCCGACATCGTCGCCGTCGTCGGCACCGGGATCCAGGCGTACGCCCAGCTGTGGGCGCTGAGCGCGGTCCGGGTCCTGCGGGAGGTCCGGGTCTACTCCAGGGACGCCGAGCGCCGCGCCGCGTTCGCGGCGCGCGTGGCCCCGCTGGTGGCCGGTACATGTCGACCGGCCGACGACGCCCGCACCGCGGTCGACGGTGCTCAGATCGTCATCCTCGCCACCAACAGTGGTTCACCCGTCATCGATGCGAGCTGGCTCGCGCCCGGGGCCCACGTCACCACGCTCGGCCCCAAGCAGCGGGGCCGGGCCGAGTTCGGACTGGATCTGCCTGCCGCGGCATCGCTGCTGGTCACCGACTCCGTCGACCAGATCGACGCCTATAATCCGCCGAACGTGCTCGCCGGGACGCCCTACCGGGAGCGCCTGGTGACCCTCGGCCAGATCAGACACGAAGGGGCGCCGCGGCCGCCGGACGCCATCTCGGTGTTCTTCTCCGTTGGTCTGGCGGGAACCGAGGCGTGCCTGCTCTACCAGTTGCACCGCCACGTGACGGGCTGAGCCAGGCTGCCCGGCTCATCAGCCGACGCATCGTCGCCCCACGCGTGGACCTCGGCCTCCCGGCCAGCGCCAATCCTGGCTCCGATCACCGCTTCAGAGGATCCGTTCGGTGGCGCCGGCATCCGCGATCAGGCGAACGGTATCCGGGCCGATGGCGCGCAGCTCGCCGTCGCGGATGGCGACGCCGGACGCCTCGGGCAGGGCGATCACGTCGTGCCCCAGCTCGCGGGCGAGTTGGACGGGATCGGCTGAGAACGTGTCGGCATGGGGATACACCGACAGGCCGGGGACCAGGCCGAGACCGGCCATGCCCCGCGCGTCCGGGTCGTCCTCGATCAGGCCCGCGATCGTGATCGTGTCGCACGCCAGGATGGCGCCGGCGCTGCTGCCGAGGTAGCCGCCGCCACCGGTGACGAAGTCGATGACCGGCTGGGTGAAGCCGTACGCGTGGACGTGCGCCGCGAGCTTCGAGGTGGTACCGCCCCCGACGAAGAGCAGCTCGTACGGTCGCAGGTCGGCGGACGAGCGCCCGTCGAGACTGGGCCAGACATCGATATTGACACCAATGTCAAGGTCGTGCAGGGCGGCGTGCAGCCACGACGTGACATCGTGCGGGATGCGGTCATCCGGCAGCGCGAACGGCCAATACACGGCGCGGGTGATTCCGCTGAACGCTTCGCGCCAAACCAGGGCCTCCTGCGAGTGCGAACCTCCGCCAGCCAGGTAAATCGTCACGAGTCAATCCTACGACGGTCCGGGCGATCGAAGGGTACGGCCGCATGGTGGCCGGGTCACCGAGACCCTGGCATCGGAGGAAAGCAAGGTCTAAATCGATCAGGCGTCTTCATGCTTCGCCGTAGGTTTCCCTGCTGACCGCCGCCGCCGAAGCCAGCGTTCTAGCTGACCCACGGGCGTTGACCCCGCCTTCCGGCGCCAGTAGGCGAGGTTGTTGCGGATGGTCAGGGTGAAGGGGTGGTCGGGGCCGAGCACCCGTAGACAGTCGGCCAGCAGCGCCTCGTAGGCGGCCACGGCACCGACTGGGTCCCCGGCTTGGCCCCGCACGAAGGCGAGGTTGATGCGGGTGATGAGGGTGCTGGGGTGGTCGGGGCCGAGCACCCGCACTCGGTCGGCGAGTAGGACCTCGTAGGCCGCTGCGGCGCCAGCTGGGTCGCCCGCTCTGCCCAGCCAGCGGGCGAGGTTGCTGCGGGCGGTCAGGGTGTTTGGGTGGTCGGGGCCGAGCACCCGCACATAGTCGGCCAGCAGGTCCTCGTAGGCCGCTGCGGCGGCGGTTGCATCGCCCGCCCGCCCGTGCCACTCGGCGAGATTGCCGCGGGCCGTCAGGGTGATGGGGTGGTCGGCGCCGAATATTCGCAAATTGTCCGTCAGGAGGTCCTTGTAGGCGGCCACGGCACCGGCCGCGTCTCCTGTTTCACCTCGCCAGCGGGCGAGGTCGCTACGGGCGGTCAGGGTGTCGGGGTGGTCGGGGCCGAGCACCCGAACGAAGTCGGCCAGCAGGTCCTCCTGGGCGGCTGCGGCGCCGGCTGCGTCTCCCGCTTCACCTCGCCAGCGGGCGAGGTTGCCCCGGACGGTCAGGGTGTTGCGGTGGTCGGGGCCGAGAACCCGCAGACAGTCGGCGAGCAGTTCCTCGTACGCGGCGACGGCACCGGCTGCGTCGCCCGCTTGACCACGCAAGAAGGCAAGGTTGTGACGGGCGGCCAGGGTGTCGGGATCGTCGGGGCCAAGCACTCGCAGAAAGTCGGTTAGGAGGTCCTCATAGGCGGCTGCGGCGCCGGCTAGGTCCCCGGTCTCGCCCCGCCACTGGGCCGAGTTATGGCGGGTGGCCAGGGTGACGGGGTGGTCGGGGCCGAGTCGTCGGAGGGCTTCGGCGTGCAGGGTGTGGAAGTGGTCGATGGCGGCGGTGACGAGTCCGGCCTCGCCGAGGCTTTGTCCGGCTCGGAACAGCAGCTCATGGGCGCGCGGATGCCAGAGGTGGTTTTCGGCGCTTGCACGCAGGGCAGCGGTGTTGGCGCGCAGGATCTGCCCGAGGGAGGTGTCCCGCTCCACCGAGGGCCAGATGTGAGCGCATCGGCGGCAGCGCGCGCGGCGCAGGCGATGGTGGTGGCCGGGTGTCTTCGCGGGCGGCCCGCTGGACCAGGGCGTGTACCCGTATCAATGACTGGCCGATCGCAGTGGGGTCACCGACGTCGGTGGTAGTGGCCAGGTTGAGCCGGGTCAGGCAGGTCAGCGCGTCGCGGGCCTGTTCGGCGTCACCGGCCCGGCCGGCCGTACGCGCGAGGTAGGTGACGATCGGGTTGCTGGTGAGCAGGTCAATGGGTATGCCGTTGGGGTCAAGCAGGCTCAGCACGGTCAGCAGCGGACCGGCCAACCCGGCCGGTTCCAGCTGGTTGGCGAGGTCGACGGAGAGCATGAGGGAGACGGCGACCGGGCGGGCGTACTCGTCCGGCCACGTGTCCGGGGCGAGTTGGGCCAGCGGGTGGGCGGCGAACCGGGACCGGTACTGGGCGCAGGTCAGGTCCCGGTCGGCGATGTAGGCGGCCGCCTGCGCCAACGCCACCGGCAGCCGCCCCAGGTCCTTGACAAGCTCGTCGGCTTGCTCGAGCCGGTGCGGCTGGTCGCGAAACTTCGCCGCCAGGTACGCGTGGGCCTCCTCCGGCGTGAAGACATCCACCGCCAGCAGCCGCCCGTGGCCGGCCAGCGCGGCGTCCCGACGGCGGGTGGTTACCACCACCCGACCGGTCGGCGTGCGCGGGGGCCACCACCCATCCAGGTCTTTCGGGTCGGCCAGATCGTCCAGCACGATCAGCCACCGCTCCGTCGTGGCGGTCAAGTGCGCCAGGAACGCCTGGGCGGCCTGCTCGGGATCGGCGGGGTCGGCGCCGATCACCTCGGCCGCAGCCTGGGCGTAGCGGGTGAGGATCGCGTCCCAGCTCTGCGCGCTGATCCACACCAACAGGTCCAATTCGCCGCTGTCGAGCAGACGCCGCGCCAGCCACCCCGCTAACTG
>JADGGF010000335.1 GCA_019690055.1 Micromonosporaceae bacterium | reverse complement strand
GGGTGGGCTCGCTGGTCTCGTTCCCGCCCGAATCGGGCGTACATCCGGCCAGCACGACCAGGCAGGCGGCGGCGATGGCGAGCGAAGTCCGCGGACGACCGGAGATGATCACAGCGCGAGCCTACTGGCCGACCGCTCGTTGCCGCTGTCCCCGCTGATCACCGACCAGCGACGGCCCCAGCCGCGCAGGGACGGTCGTCAAACAAGGTCGCCAGCCGCCAGACGGCTCAGAGCAGGGCGCCGTCGTCGTAGAGCCAGTCCACGAACGCGCTCGTGACCGCGGCGGCGCAGTCGATCAACTCGTCCAGCAGGCGATCGTGGACGCCCGCCTGCAGCGGCACCTGAATCTCCGCGTAGATCGGCAGCATGCCCCGCTCGGTGAGGTCGCCGACGTACGCCTTGCAGAACCGACGGGTGTGGTTCCACTCGTTGACCACGCGGTAGGCCCGGTCGGCCCAGTCGGGCGAAACGGTGCCGTGCGGGCGGCCGCGCATGACGAGGATCTCGTCCTCCGGGCCCTCGATGGCGAAGAGCACGGCGTGGCGCTCCCACATCGCCAGCAGGCTGCCGTCGGCGTCGGTGAGGTAGCGAATCTCGAGCCGGTCCAGCGCCTCACGGACGCGGCGCATGGACAGCGGCCGGACGGTGTCGGGCGACCGCTGGGCCGGGACCGGGCTCCGGGACCCTCCGCCGGTCGGCTTGCCGAACCGGTCCAGCCGGTCAGAGGAGGCTTCGCTCATCGCCACCGACCGGGCGAACAGCTCGGAGAGGGTCGCGGTCGTCAGCACGTCAGACTCGGACCGATTGCGGGATCGGAACCGCTGCCCGCTCAACCAGGACCACCATGCCATGGGCGTGCGCCCCTCCATCCTCATAGCACCCCACGTCGGCGTCCGCGGGCACAGGGTCGCCATGCGGCGCGGGTGTCGCCAACGCTATCTGGATCCACAGCCCCTGGTTGGTCGGGCTGTTCGTATGAACCGACATCATCTGAACGTGCCGGGTCTTCCGTCAACCCCTCGGCTCATCCGGAGGGGCGAGATCGGACGATACCAGGCCGAACCGTACCGACTCGACATTCCGATCCAGGCCATGGTGCGCCTCACTGCCACGGCATCGATACTCTCTGTGTCGGCGCTCACGCCAACACTCTCCGTGGCGGCACTCACGCTGGCTGTCACCGCGCCGACGCTTGCGCCCGGATCGGCGCCCACATTGGTCCCGGTCGCCTCGAGCAGGCCGGTCCGGACAAGGGCCTGCACCATGCGCTGGGGAATCTCGACCCGCTCGCCGTCATCGCCGGTGACCACGATCGCCACGTGGTCGAGCAGCGCGTCCCGCAGGGCCCGCTCACCCACCGCTCGGCCGTTGACACCCTCAGTCATGGCTCGCCGGACCGTCCGGGCGGCGGCCTCGGCGAGCCGACGCACCTCGGCGACGGGGATGTGCTCCACCGCCCGCCCCGCCGACGGCGGCACCGGCCACCGCCACGCCTCATCCCGCCGAGCCAGCTCGCCCAGCTCCCCGCCGGTCAGGGCCGTGGCCAGGTCGGCGGCGCGCACCGTGACGTCGGCCGGCGGTGGCTGCGACAGGCGCCGACCCACCAGCACCCGGAACGGCAGCATCGCCCACGCGTAGCCCGACCCGTCCGGCTCGGGCCGCAGCCGCACGACGGCACCCGGATCCAGACGCAGCAGTCGGGAGACGAACTGCGCCAGCATCGGCCGGTCCGCCGCCGCGATCACGGCACCTCAGGCCGTCCAGTCGGCGAGGAAGGCCCGCTCCGCGTCGGTGAGCCGGCGGGGCGCCATCGTGGTCGGGTTGACCGGTGCGCAGACCGACCGGGCGCGGCAGGCGAGGGTGTCGGCGTCGAAGAGCTCGTACGCGACGGTGACCCGGCTGGGCCGGACCTCCTCCACCCACAGCTCGACGCGCACCTCCGGCGGGCGCGGCGTCCCGTCCGGGCCCGTGCCGTAGGTGACCGGCCGCAGATAGTCGATCTCGTGCCGCACGATGACGATGCCGTCCTCAAAGGACGTCAGCCCGGCCTTGCGCGCGCCCAGGAAGAACAACGCCACCCGCGCCTCCTCGAGCAGGGTGAGGAAGCGCGCGTTGTTGACGTGCCCGTACGCGTCCAGATCGGACCAGCGCAGCGCGCACTCGTGCACGAACCGCATCGACGTATCTCAGTCGCGGGTGAGCCGACGGTGGGTGACCCGGTGCGGTCGGGCCGCCTCGACGCCCAGCCGCTCGACCTTGTTCTTCTCGTACGCCTCGAAGTTGCCCTCGAACCAGAACCACTTCGCCGGGTCCTCGTCGTCGCCCTCCCAGGCGAGGATGTGCGTGGCCACCCGGTCGAGGAACATCCGGTCGTGGGAGATGACCACGGCACAGCCGGGGAACTCCAGCAGCGCGTTCTCCAACGAGGACAGAGTCTCCACGTCCAAGTCGTTGGTCGGCTCGTCGAGCAGGATCACGTTGCCGCCGATCTTCAGCGTCAGCGCGAGATTGAGCCGGTTGCGCTCACCGCCGGAGAGCACCCCGGTCGGCTTCTGCTGGTCGGGCCCCTTGAACCCGAAGGCGGCCACGTAGGCCCGCGACGGCATCTCGACCTTGCCGACCATCAGGTGGTCCAGCCCGTCGGAGACGACCTCCCACACGGTCTTGTTCGGGTCCAGCCCGGCGCGGTTCTGGTCCACATAGGACAGCAGCACCGTATCGCCGATCTTCACCGTGCCGGAATCGGGCTGCTCCAGGCCGACGATGGTCTTGAACAGAGTCGTCTTACCCACCCCGTTCGGACCGATGATGCCGACGATCCCGTTGCGGGGCAACGAAAACGACAGGTCGCGAATGAGCACCCGGTCGCCGAAGCCCTTGGTGAGGTTGTTGACCTCGATCACCAGGTTGCCCAGCCGCGGGCCCGGCGGGATCTGGATCTCCTCGAAGTCGAGCTTGCGGGTCTTCTCCGCCTCGGCCGCCATCTCCTCGTAGCGCTCCAGCCGCGCCCGGGACTTGGTCTGGCGGGCGCGGGCGTTGGACCGGACCCACTCCAGCTCCTCGGCCAGCCGCTTGCGCAGCTTGGCGTCCTTGCGCCCCTGCACGGCCAGCCGAGCCGCTTTCTTGTCCAGGTAGGTGGAGTAGTTGCCCTCGTACCCGATCGCCCGGCCGCGGTCGAGCTCGAGGATCCACTGGGCCACGTTGTCCAGGAAGTAGCGGTCGTGGGTGATCGCGATGACCGTGCCCGGGTACTTGGCCAGGTGCTGCTCCAGCCACTGCACGCTCTCGGCGTCCAAGTGGTTGGTCGGCTCGTCGAGCAGCAGCAGGTCCGGCTGCTCCAGCAGCAGCTTGCACAGCGCCACCCGGCGGCGCTCACCGCCGGAGAGCTCGGTGACTGGCGAGTCGGGGGGCGGGCAGCGCAGCGCGTCCATCGCCTGCTCCAGCCGGGCGTCGAGGTCCCAGGCGTCGGCGTGGTCGAGCTCCTCCTGCAGCCGGCCCATCTCCTCCATGAGCTCGTCGGAGTATTCGGTCGCCATCCGCTCGGCGATCTCATTGAACCGGGCCAGCTTGGCCTTGGTCGCCGCCACCGCCTGCTCGATGTTGCCGAGCACGGTCTTGGACTCGTCCAGCGGCGGCTCCTGGGCCAGCAGCCCGACCGTGTAACCCGGCATGAGCCGGGCCTCGCCGTTGCTCAGCGTCTCCAGCCCGGCCATGACCTTGAGCAGGGTCGACTTGCCGGCGCCGTTGGGACCGACGACGCCGATCTTCGCGCCGGGTAGGAAGGCGAGCGTCACGTCATCGAGGACGACCTTGTCGCCGTGCGCCTTGCGCGCCTTCTCCAGCGTGTAGATGTACTGGGCCACGGTTTGTGCCCACCCTCCCTGTGGTCTGATTGCTCCCCCATTGTCCCAGCCACCCGCCCGCCGTACCGCTCAGGGTGGCCCCGGACACACACCGGATCACGCCGCCACCGCGCCGGCTGGGCTGCGCGGGCGGAAAGCGCTACGCCGACGGGACTGTCGGCCATCGACCGGTAGCGGAGGATCGCCTGGCGGCCAGACCACCGCACCCCTGTTCTCCGGCTCGGGACGCGTGCGGACACGCGGGTCGTACGGGTGGCATTAGGCTTCCCCGGGACCATCTGTGCGCGCAAACGCCGAGGGGATCGATGAACGCGCCGCTGCTGCCCGCGCTGCCCGGATACTCCGACCCGGAGTTGATCGCGCACGGCACGACCGCCCTGGTGTTCCGGGCGACGCAGACGGCGCTGAATCGGCCGGTCGCCATCAAGGTGATCACCGCCGACACCAACGCTGGATCAATCCCCGTCAACGTCGAGCGCGAGCTGGCCACCACCGTGGCGCTGTCGAGCCAGCCCCACATCGTCTCGATCATCGACACCGGGGTCACCCCGGACGACCGTCGATACATCGTGATGGAGTACTGCGAGGGCGGGTCGTACGCCCAGATCCTGCGCCAGCGGGGCCCGCTGCCAGTCGACGACGTGATCGAGGTCGGCATCAAGATCGGCCAGGCGCTCCATGCCGCCCACGAGGTGGGCATCGTGCACCGCGACGTCAAGCCGTCGAACATCCTGCGGTCCCGGTTCGGACCGGCGCTGACCGACTTCGGCATCGCCCGGGCGCCCGACGAGCTGAGCAGCACGCTGACCCGCGAGATGATGACGCCGCACCACGCCTCGCCCGAGGCGTTGCTGCACCAGGCCCAGTCCGGACTGTCCGACGTGTACAGCCTCGCTTCGACGATGTGGACGCTGCTCGTCGGGCATCCGCCGTTCGTCGACCCGAAACGTCCCGATGTGGACATGTACCAGTTCCGGGACCGGGTGCTGCACGAACCGTTGCCGGAGATGACCCGCGAGGACGTGCCGGAGTGGCTGATCGCGGAACTCCGCCGGGCCATGGCGAAACTGCCGGCCCAGCGCCATGGCTCGGCGCTGGAGTTCTCCGAGGCACTGCAGCGGGGAGCGCTGGGTATCGAGTCCCCGGCGCCCGCGGCCGCCAGGACCGCCGTCACCACGGTGGTCCGTCCACCCGCGACAGACGACCAGCCGGTCCGCCACACTCCCGGCCTACCCGCCGAGGCGTGGCCGGTGCCCGACACCCGCGTTCCCAGTACCCCCGTTTCGGGCACCCCGGCTTCGGATGTGCCGGTGCCGTCCCACCCACACCGGCCCGTCATCGGCCAGCCCACCGCCTCGGCTGCGGTG
>JADGGF010000334.1 GCA_019690055.1 Micromonosporaceae bacterium | reverse complement strand
CGCGTGGGCCGTCCGCCTGGACTCCCGGCCACCACGAGACCGGCGTAGTCGGCGAGCTCCGCCGCGGACAGGTGGGCCGGCGGCGGGTGGCCGGAGAGCATCAGCCCATCCACCACCTCGTCCCACGCACCGACCACGCGCGCCGCCGGGTCGCTGGCGGTGAGCCGGCGCCGGGTCTGCACGGCCCGCAACACAACGACGACGATCAACGCGATGAGGATCGCGCCGACGACGGCGACGCCAGCGATGGTGGCGATCGACGCCGCGCTCGGTCCGGCCGCCTGTTCGTCGCCCGGACCGCCGGTGGCCGACGCGTCGGCGGAGGCGGTCACCTCCGACGGGCTGATCGACTCAGGCGGCGCCGTGCTCGGCGGCGGGGCCGGCATGAACTCGGGCTCCACCGGCCGGGACACCGTGTTCGGCAGGGGCCGCGGGTCAAACGGCACCCACCCGATGCCGGCGAAGAGGACCTCGGGCCAGGCCACCGCGTCGCCGGCGGTGACCATGCCCCCGCCGGCCGGCACGGAGAAGCCGACCACCACCCGGGTGGGCAGGCCGATCAGCCGGCCGAGTGTGGCGAATGCCGTGGCGAACTGCTCGGACGTGCCACGCTGGCCACCGAGGTGCCGATCGGCCAAGAGGAAGAAGCTCAGGTTCGGGTAGGCGTGCCCGCTCGGCGCGTCGGCGGCGAGGATGTAGTGCTCCTGCATGAAGGTCTGCAGGCGCAGGGCCCGCAGGTAGGGCGAGTTCTCCCCCTGCGTGATCTTCTGCGCGAACTGGCTCAGGTCGGACGGCACGGTCGGGCCCACGGCCAGGTACCGGGCGACCTCGTCCCCGTCGGGGACATCGGCGGCCATGGCCAAGGAGGTGTCCACGCTGGTACTGACCGACGTCACCGTGTACTGCATCCCCGCGGTGACGGGCGTCGTGCTCAACAGGGTGCCGCTGGTCTGGTCGTAGGCCACCCGGATGCCCTCCACCCGCGTGGGTGAGGCGACCGCCGGCAGCAGGCGTCCCCGCAACTCCGCGATGGTGATGCGTTCGATCACGGTCAATGGCGGGATCGGGTTGGGTCGTTCCGGGTCGAATCCCGGTGGCGGGGGCACCGGCGGCAGCACCCGGCCGGCGCTGCGGTAGTCCGCGTCCATGTGCCAGGTCACCCCGTCCCAGTCCGGCAGGACCGCCAGCCGCAGCCGACGGTCGTAGATGCCGGCCTCGGGGGCTGGCCCGGGCGCACCGTCCTGGTCCGCCTCCGGCGTGGCCGACGGAGCGGGCGCGGCACCGTCGAGGATCTCCACCTCGAACAGTTCCTGTTCCGGGAACGCGGCCCACCCCGAGATTCGGATCAATGGATTTAGGTCGATGACATCGAGACTGGGGGGCTGTACGTAGCGCCGCGGGTCACCCGGGCGCTGCCCGACCGCACCGGCCACGAGGGGGGAGAGGGCGGCCACCAGGGCGAGGATGGCCGCCAACCCGACCGCGAGGCCGCTGGCCGTACGGACGCGCAACAGGGCGCGCTGACGCGGACCGAGCCCGCGCACCGCGGTCGCCCCCGAGGAGGCCGACCCGACGACCAGCCCCACCGCGCACAGCACCGCGTAGAGCAGCGGCTGCCAGAGGGTGACCTCGGCGTTCGGCCCCACCAGGACCAGCGCCCCGACGTACAGCAGGGTCGGTGGCAGCAGCGCCACCGCCGGTCGGCCCGCCCGTACCGCCAGTTCGGTGCCGGCGTAGCCGGCGAGCCAGGCCAGCACGACGGGGGCCAGGACGGTGTCGGGTTGCGGCTCGGCCGGAATGAGCGCGGTCAGCAGGCGGGGCACCGCGTTGCGGGCGGCGTCGGCCGCCAGGGTGGGCACGTCGCCGGCCACCCCGCCGGCCTCGGCGGAGACGGCGATCGCGTACACCGCGTACCCGAGCAGGGCGAGCACCGACAGCGGGGCCACCGCGACGGCCGGCAGCCGGCGCAACAGCGCGGAGATGAGCGTCGACCCAACCGCCGCTCCCGCCACGAGGAGGGCGAGCAACAGTCCATTGTAGACGCGGTTGAGCGAGAGCCCGGCCAGCGCGACCAGGGCCGCCACGACGAGCGCCAGCCCGAGCCGGCGCAGCACCACGGTCACCACGCCCGGACCCCGTCCCAGGCCCCGGCGAAGTCGGCGCCGTCGGCGGCGGAGACGACGAGCATGCCGGCGGTGGTGGCCAGGCCCGACTCGATGGGACCGAACACCCCGGCGATGATCGACGGGTAGGCCCCGCGCAGGCTGGCGACCAGACCGAGCGCCTCCTGGTCGGGCGGTCCACTCAGGAAGATCAGCGTGTCCCCGACGCGCCGCACCCGCAGGTTCTCGATGGCCGAGCGCAGGTCGCGGCCCGGCTCGGACTCGGCGGTCAGCTCGGCCTCGGCGAGCAGGTCGAGCAGCGGACCCACCTCCCGTTCGCTGCGCCCGGACGCGACGGCGCCGGAGAGCAGGCGAAGCTCCACGGCGATGTCCTCCCGCGCGGCGGCGACCAGGACCGAGGCGGCCGCCTCGCACGCCGCCTCAAACGTGCCCTCGGGCTCGCCCGCACCGCCCGACCCGGACTCGCTGCCGGGACGGTGGGCACCGGCCCGGTCGTCGAGCAGCACCACCAACCGGGGCAAGGATGTATCGACATGCTCGCGCACCATGAGCTCCCCCACCCGGGCCGAGGTGCGCCAGTGCACGTGCCGGAGATCGTCGCCCACGACGTACTCGCGCAGGGAGGCGAACGTGATGCTGCCCAGCGGCACCCGGTCGACCCGCCCGTCCATGCTGCGGGACAGGCCGACCGGCACCGCGACGATGGGGTGTACCCGGGGCCGTACCCATACGGTGACCGCGTCGCCGTACTGGCGCACCACCCAGACGAGCCCCAGCGGGTCCCGCCGGGAGACCTCCAGGGGGCCGACTCGGATCACGCCCCGCCGCCGCGTCGGCACCGGGTAGCTCACGGTCGTGGTCCGGCCCGGGCGCAGCCGGATGAGCGGCACGGCCACCGTTCCCGCCGGTTTCGCGGTCGCCTCGGCCCGGCCGTGCGTGACACGGTCGCGGGCGATGAGGCTCGCCCCGAAAAAGCGGCTCGCGTTATGAATCGACAAAGTTACGGCGCTCGACTCGCCCCGCATCACCCGGTCCGGGTCGGCGACCCGGTCGACCACCAGCTCCGGCCGCCAGGCGACGAAGGCGAGCGCGCCCAGGACCGCGACGACGGCGGCGCACCCGATCGCCGCCAGCTCCGGGTAGCCGAAGCCGAACCCGGCGACCAGCAGCAGCACGCCGGCGACCAGCACCCCGTAGCCGCGCCCGGTGACGTGCACCGGTCAGCTCCGCGCGGGCGCGGGGGTCGGTACGGACTCGAGGACGCCCCGCAGCACCTCGGTGGCGGTGACGCCGCGCATGGTGGCGTCGGGGGCGAGCAGCAGCCGGTGGGCGAAGACGGGCTCGACCAGCGTCTTGATGTCCTCGGGCACGACGTAGGGACGCCCGTGCATCAGGGCGTACGCCTGCGCGGCCCGGCTGAGCGCGATCACGCCCCGCGGGCTCACCCCGACCCGCACCTGCTTGTGCTCGCGGGTCGCCGCCGCCAGCCGCACCGCGTAGGCGTACAGCGGGTCGGCGACGTAGACGCGGTGGGTCAGCCGGACCATGGCCGCCACCGTGTCGGTGTCGGTCACGGCGCCCAGGTAGTCGGGCGACCGCCCGGCCGCGGCCCCCTTGAGCACCTGCACCTCGACCTGCTCGTCCGGGTAGCCGATGGACAGCTTCATGAGGAACCGGTCGAGCTGCGCCTCGGGCAGCCGGTAGGTGCCGTCCATCTCCACCGGGTTCTGCGTGGCCACCACGAGGAACGGACGGGGCACGGCGTGGCGCCGACCGTCCACAGTGACGCCCCGCTCCTCCATGACCTCCAGCAACGCGGACTGGGTCTTGGGCGAGGCCCGGTTGATCTCGTCGGCCACCACGATGTTGGCGAAGATCGGCCCCCCGTGGAACTCGAACTGACGCGTGGCTTGATTGAAAATCGTCACGCCCGTGACGTCCGAGGGCAGCAGGTCCGGGGTGAACTGGATCCGCCGCCACTCGCCCCGCACCGACGCGGCGATCGCGCGAGCGAGCGTCGTCTTTCCGACACCCGGCACATCCTCAAGCAGCAGGTGTCCCTCGGCGAACAAGCCGGCCAGGGCCAGCGTGACAACCTGGGGCTTGCCCAGCACCACGGAGGTGACGTTGGCGGTCAGGCGTGAGGCGATGTCGGCGAACCGCTGCACCTCGGTGGGGGTGAGGGTCGGCGGGGTCTCGGTCACGATCACTCCTGGCATCCCGAAGGCGTGCCGGGGTGGCATCGGCGCCCCCCGACGCGGCCCATCCTAGGGCGAGGCCGGTACTTCGGTCTGCCCCGCGATGTCCGCGACCTGGCCGATCACCACCACGGCCGGCGGACGCAGACCGGCCCGCGCGACCGCCCCGGCGATCGTGGCCAGATCGGACCGTACGGTCTGCTGATCCGGCGTCGTACCGGCGCGCACCGCGACGGCGGGGGTGTCCGGCGGCCGACCATGGTCGATCAGCGCCTTGGTGATCGCATGCAGATGCGTCAACCCCATGAGGATGCAGAGCGTGCCCCGCAGCCGGGCCAGGGCAGCCCAGTCGACCAGGGACTCCGGATGGCCGGGGGGCAGGTGACCGGAGACGACCACGAACTCCTGGGCCACGCCCCGGTGCGTCACCGGGACGCCGGCGGCAGCCGGGACGGCGACGGCACTGGTCACGCCGGGCACCACCGTCACCGGGATACCAGCGGCGACGCACGCGAGCACCTCCTCGCCGCCGCGCCCGAAGACGTACGGGTCGCCGCCCTTGAGTCGCACGACCAGGCGTCCGGCCCGGGCATGCGTCACCAGCAACCGGTTGATCTCCTCCTGAGTGGCGGCCGGTCCATGTGGAATCTTCGATGCATCGACGAGTTCCACCTCCGGGCGGAGCTCGTCCAGCAGCAGCCCCGGGGCGAGCCGGTCGGCGATGACCACGTCGGCCTCGGCGAGCGCCCGCCGCCCGCGCACCGTGATCAGGTCGGGATCGCCCGGGCCGGCGCCGACGAGCACCACGCGCCCGCCACCGGCCGGCGGACTCCCCGGGCGCGACCAGGCCGGACGGTCCGACCAGGCGGCCGGCCGGATCGCCGCGTCGGCCCGCCCGGCCGGCGAACCC
>JADGGF010000333.1 GCA_019690055.1 Micromonosporaceae bacterium | reverse complement strand
GCCTGTCCGCTCTCGGCGGGCAGGTGTCACTGCCGCAGTTCCGGCTGCTGCTCGTTCTGCACGAGCGGGGATGCCTGCCGTCGACCCAGGTTGCCGACGCGCTCGGGCTGGTCGGATCGTCGGTGACCCGGTTGGCCGATCGGCTCGTGGCCTCCGGCCACGTGGTGCGCGGCTCGGATCCGGGCAACCGCAGCATCGTGACGCTGGACCTCACCCGCAAGGGGCGGGCGCTCGTGCGCAAGGTGATCGCCCGCCGGCGCACGGAGCTGTCGCGGCTGCTGGCGAAGATGGATCCGGCGACCCGGGCGGCGTGTGCCCGCGGTCTGACGGAGTTGCACGGGCTGATCGGTGCCCAGTTCGCCATCGGCCGGCACAGCTCGATGCCGCTGTGACAGCGGCGGTGCGGCTGCCGCACAGCGCGTCGCTGAACCCTCCGGAACGGTTCACCGGCGAGGACGGCGGGCCTCAGGGCGGCCGAGGTGGCGATGCTGGGCAGATCCGCCACGCCGGTGGACCTGCCCAGCGAAGATCCTTAGTGGACAGAACCGGGGAACTGGCGCCAGATGCCGAAGCTCAGGAGGTCGGCCATGGCCAGGATGTGTTGGTGGATTTCCTCGTAGTCCGCGACGCTGGCCGCGTAATCACCGGCGAGCTCGTGGGCGGCTTCGGCCAGGGTTTGATCCAGGTGTGTCCTCATGGCTGCACGCATCTCGGCCTGGGGCCACCAGCGCGGGTTGGCCGCGGCGAGGAAGTCGGCGATGTCGTCCGCGTTCGCGTACCACCGGGCATTCGCGTCGTCGAACGCGTCGGTGTTCCCGGCCTTCGCCGCTTGCAGCAACTCCACCGCAATGGTGATGTGGTCGTGGAGCAAGGCCGTGAGCTGGTTTCCGGCGGCTTCGCCGTAGAACGGCTTGATCGCGTTGCCGATGTCGGTTTGGTTCTGCAACAGGCGAGCTGCGGTGGCATCGAATCCGGGCGAGCCGCTCGCGAAGGTGACGATCGCCAGCCGGGTCCACGTGACGTGGTCCTCCCAGAGCTTGCGCATCTGGTCATGCAGCGCGACTTGGCCAGCCGTGCGTGGGACTTCTGGAACGCCATGCCCGCCGTGGTGTGCGGCGGCGTCCGGAGCGGGTGGCGGGGCCGCGTCGGCCGAACCCCGGAGTACGACCGCGGCCAGGGTGACCAGCAGTGTGATGGTTCCGATCACGGCGATCAGGGCTCGGCGACCGATGAGCTGTGATGTCATCGCGTGCTCCTCCCACGCCACCACCGCGCCGTTGGGAACGACGCGGCGAGACGGGCCAGGGCTAGCGCGCCGACGAGCAGACCGAAGTCGCGCAGCGCGACGTCGTAGTAGTCGCCGATCAGCAGCAGGTTCACGATGATGGCGAGCAGCCATACGGCGACGACGTACCCGCCGATGCGTGGCAGCACCGCCACCAGCAGACCAGCGACGATCTCGATCACGCCGACGGCGAGCATGGCCTGGTGCGCCGAGCCGGGGACGAGACGGTCGATGTCCGGAGCGAGATACGACTCCCAGTCGGTGAGCAATCCGACGAACTTGTCCAGTCCAAAGAGGATTGGCGCGACCGTGAAGACGGTGTGGAGCAGGCGGAACGCCTGTTTCGTCGACCGCGACCCGAGCTCGCGCTCCTCGGTTGTGCCCGTGGCTGTCATGGGCCCTCCTCGCACGTTCTATGGGACGATATGATGGACGTTAGAAGCGGGACGTTCTTACGTCAAGTGCAGTGTCTTTTAGAAACGGGCCGGTCATGATCGAGAAGCTGGTCGCGAAGCTGCGCCGGATCGGCGCCCTGGCCGAACCGGCCCGGCGTGACCTGTACCTGTACGTCGTGGCGCAGGCGGAGCCCGTCAGTCGCGATCAAGCCGCGGCCGCCACCGGCCTCGCCCGTCACGTGGTGAAGTTCCACCTCGATCGCCTGGTGGAGGAGGGCCTGCTGGAGGTCGAGTTCCGCCGGCTCTCGGGTCGTCGCGGACCCGGTGCCGGCCGGCCGGCGAAGCTGTACCGGCGAGCCAAGCAGGAGATCTCGGTGAGCCTGCCCGAGCGCCGCTATGAGCTGGTCGGGCGGATCTTCGCGGACGCCATCCGCGACAACGCCACGACCGGGCAGCCCATCGGGACCGCGGTCGCCCGGGCGGCGGCGGCTGCGGCTCGTCGCATCGGCGATGAAGTGCGCGCGGAGGCCGGTGATGATCCCGTATCACTGGCCGCGATCCTGGCCTCCTGCGGCTACGAACCTCGAACCGAGGGCATTCGGATCATCATGGCGAACTGCCCGTTCGATGCATTGGCACAGCACGATCGGGAGCTCGTGTGTGGCATGAACCTCGAGTTCGTCACGGCGATGACGCGCGCGCTGGATCTGGATGACATCGAGGTCGCGCTGGACCCAGGGACAGACCGGTGTTGCGTGACTCTGCACCAGCTCGCGAAGTAGGTCTGCCGGGTCAGTCGGTGGGGCGGACGGCATCCAGGCCGGGGGTCGCTGCCCGCTGGCTGGGTGTCGAGGTGGCGACCGCGGCGGTCGGCGTCGGCGGGATTCCGGTCGCGGGATCGACGCCGACGGCGTTGGCCAGCTCGGGCGGCACCGGCAGCGCGGAGCCCTTGACGTACTCCGACCAGGGGAGGTTCCACGCGGTCCAGCCGTTGCCGTGATGAAGCGCGTCCTCGGTGTCCTTGACGATGATCGGGTCGCCGACGTGGGCCTGATCGAAGAGCCACTTGGCGTTCGTCGGTGAGAGGTTCGTGCAGCCGTGCGAGACGTTGTACCGGCCCTGAGCTCCCACCGACCACGGCGCTGAGTGGATGTACTCGCCGCCCCGGGTCAGCCGCATCGCCCACTGCACGTCGACGACGTAGGGGTCGGCGGATCCGCGGGTGTCGAAGGTGGCCTGCGGTTCCTTGCTCATCACCACCATGAATCCCGACGACGACGGAGTGCTCGGCTTGCCCAGGCTTACCGGCAGAACGCGGACGAGCTGGTCGTTGATATAGACCTGCATGTGCTTGGCCTGGTTGGAGACGTACATAAATACCTTGTTGCCGACGGTGACGGTGGCGCTGCGGTCGGCGTCGCCGACGGTCCCGTTGCCCATCGGCACGCCGGCCAGGCTGGCGCGTACGGTGATGGTGGTGCCCGGCTTCCAGTAGTCCGGGGCGCGGTACCAGACCTGGCTGCCGCTCGGGTCCCACGACCAGACGCCCGGCTGCGGCGGGTTGGTCTCCACAGACAGGCGTCTCTGAATCTCTGGACGCGCCGCCGGCGGGATCTCCTTGTCAAACTCGACGGTGATCGGCATCGCGACGCCGACCGTCTGCCCGTCCCGGACGGGCAGCCTGGCCGTGGTAGCCGGCCCGGACTCCGCCAGTGTGCTGGTGGTCGTGGTCCGCGTCTCGGGTTGGCCGCCGGGGCCGCTCGCGGTCACGGTCGCCGGGTCCGCCGTGCTGGTGGCCACTGTGCCCATGGCATCGTGTATGGCCGTGGCATCGTGCTGAACCCGTTGGGAGGTCTGTGGTACCCCGCCGCCAGCGACCAGACTGAGGCCGGCTATCGCAATCGCCAGTCGCATGACGCCCATGGTGGTCCAACCGGGCGGGTGCGGTCTTGCGGTTCACCGAAATCGGCGCCCGCACGAGTCCGACCAAGGCAGTTGAGCGGCCGCGCTGCGTACCGCGGACGTACCGGACCGTCCGCTGGGCCGGGCAACGGCATCACCAGAGCGCTGCCGCCAGCAACACCGGCACCGGGTGTGAACCGCCATACCAGACGTGCTTCTTCAGCTTGGCAGTTACCACGAGCACCAGCACATCCCGGACGCGGGAAGCTCACTGTTGGGGCGGCTGCAGCCCGGTGAGGGTGACGTCCACCAGCCGGCCGACGGCCGCGGCTGACGGGAGAACCCCGGCTGCGGTCAGGGCGTGCAGGCAGTAGGCGGCGAGCTCGGCGGGAGGGATATCGGTACGGATCTCGCCGGCGGTGGCTGCCTCGGTGATCAGGCCCGCGACGAAGTCGCGAAGGTGGGCTTGGGCGCGCCGCACATGCTCGGCTGAGTGCAGCAGGCTGGCGAGCTGCTGGTCGCCGTGGCGCTGCCGCGAGATCGTGGCGTAGGCCGTGAGCACGGCGCGTAGCCGGCGCAGCGGCGGGCCAGGTTGCTGACCCACTTCGGCCAGCTGGGCGAGGTGTGCGCCGATCTGTCGTTCGTGCCAGGCGACCAGGATGGACTCGACGTCCGGGTAGTACTTGTACAGGGTCGCCCGGCCGATACCGACCCGGGCAGCGATCTGCGACATTGTGACCGACGCCAATCCGTGCTCGGCGACGAGCTCAACCGTTGCGGACAGGATCGCCTCGTCGACGCTGCGCCGGTGCGCGTCGATCGTGTCCTCCCACAGCCTCGGCACAAGCACACCATACACCTCGACCCGTGCATGACACTTCGTCTTGACAAGGACACTCTGTATTGCAAAAGTGGACGGGTCCATGCCGTGACTTACCGGAGGAAGCCATGACCGACCCAGACCAGGCAAGCAAACAGCGCGCCGCGCGCCAGCGCGAGGGAATGCCTCGATGGGTGATCGGGTTCATCATCGCCGGGGTGGTCGTGGTCGCACTGGTCGTGGTGTTGCTGGCGCTCGGGCACGGGCCACGACAGCACATGTCCTCGCCCGCGGCCCGGCCGACCTTCGCCGTTTCACCAGTGGATCGGTCCTGATGGTGATGCCACCACCGTGGCGGAAGCTGGCGCTGCTCGCCCACATCGTCGCCTCGGTCGGCTGGCTCGGCGCCGTGCTGGCCAGCCTTGTGCTCGCCATCGTGGGTTTGGCCGCAACCGATGGCCACCTCGTCCGGGCCGCGTACCTGGTCATGCCGTCGCTGGGCTGGGCGGCTCTTGTTCCGCTCAGCGTGCTCTCGCTGGTCACGGGACTGATCCAGGCGCTCGTCACCCAGTGGGGCCTGGCGCGCCACTACTGGGTCATCATCAAGCTGGTGATGAACCTGTTCGCCACAACCATCCTGTTGCTGTACATGCGGACCCTGACCGCGCTCGAGGCCACCGCCCGCGCCTGGGGCGGCGGTGACCCGGCATCTCTGCGCGACATGTCGCCCGCGCTGCACAGCGTCGGAGCACTCGTCCTGTTGTTGGTGGCCGCCGTCCTGTCGGTGTACAAGCCGAAGGGCCAGACCCGGTACGGCCAACGGCGGGCAGTCGCGTAGG
>JADGGF010000332.1 GCA_019690055.1 Micromonosporaceae bacterium | reverse complement strand
TTTTGGTGGACCGGGGGGGGGGGGCGGGCCGGGCGGGGGGGGGGCCCCCACCGCCGACGTGATCTTGCTTCCGCCTTACCGCCTCATGACCGTGGTCGTTGCCCAAGCGATGCCCACGAGCACACTGGTTGTCGCGGCGGCGAGCACCAACGGTCGTACGAGCAGTAGCGCCGCGCGCCCTAGCCTCGCCGAGGCAATGGCGAGCGCAAGGGGCACCGGCGCGAGCGCACCCAGGGTCGTGCCGACCGAAGCCAACGAGTCAAGGGAGGTCACCGCATCGGCGGCGACGGCGACCGCGAAGACGAGGGCGACGGCAGCCGTCGCGGTCGTGGCGCGGCTACTGAAGACGAGTCGGAGGCTGGGGTGCCCGTCGAGCTCTTCGGCGTCACGAACGCGGGTCCGTGCGCGGACCAGCAGTTCCCACGCCGTGCCAGCGACGAAGCCGGCGGCGGCCATCACTCTCCCGCGTCGGCGGCAGCGTCAGACAACGCTCGGCGCACGGATTGAAGTCCGCCTCTTATAGTGGCGATGGCCCCGACGATGTCGTGGGGATACCAGCCCTGGTTCACGTCGAGCGCCGTTGGGATCGCGCCGAGGCCGGCCACGACCCGCCAGCCCGGCGGCACGCGGACACACAACGGCGGCGCATCGGTTGTCGCCTTTCTCGTCGTCAGCACTCCACCGGACGGCATGCGCTGGCGACGACGCCAAGGCCCCCAGGTGAGTTCCACGGTGCAGACCGCCAGCGGGTTCTCGTTGCGGACCTGGACCCACACCGGGCCCCGCCAGTAACCGGCGAAACCGATCCTGACGATTCCGTCCGAGCGGACGCCGTGCGTGTCGGAGTGGAACGTACGGTCCACGCCGAACCACCCATCCATCCCGTAGACCATGTCCAGCCGGGCCAGTGTTCGGGGCGGCGACGGGATCCGACCCGTGTCTTCGAGCCGTTCGATCATCTTGTCGGTGACCGGGTTCTGCGGTTCGAGACGACTCGCGAGGGCGGCCGCGACGGCCCGTGACAGGCCACGCGACTGCCGAATCTCCTGCGCCTTGGCCGGCGATATCAGTAGCTGGCTGACGGGCCCGAGTTCATCAACGGCAGTCGGTCCAGGACAGCGGCCTGCGTCAACCTCTCCGCCGTCCCGGGCGTGCCGCGGGCTCCGATTCCGGCCGAGCACCCACCGCAGTCCCAGGCGTGCCGCCAACTGGGCCCCCTCCTTGATCGACGGCGTCAAGGCACGGAGATCGGAGTCCGACAACGGGCTCCAGTCGCCCCACACCATGGGGGGGCCGATGAAGGTGCCAGCGCGGAGGTACGTGATTCCCAGGGATGTCGCGATCTCCTCGGGCACGTGGCCCTCGCCGAAATCGGTCCAGCCTGGCTCGTTGAGAACGATCACGAACGGTGGATTGGGGACGCTCGTCGGGGCCTGAATGATGAGCCCGCCGGCCGAGGACGGTACGTCAATGCGGCTCTGGAAGGGATCCCACTGCACCGCTCCCGACACCCGACCAGGCCGGCTGCGCGTCCTGATCCACGCCCACACCGGACCCGGCGATGCAGCGTAGTTGTGCGCCCACTCGGTACGAGCGGGGATGACTGCCGGCGATCGGGCGGCTCGCCACAGGCCAACCAGTGCCTTGCTCTCGTGCGCACCGAGGCCCAACGCCGCCGCGTACCGTTCAACTATGTCAACAAATGCCGCCGGGCGGCGGCCGCGGTCGCCCTTCTCCCAGTTCGTGACGGCCGAGGGCGCCACGTTCAGGGCGCGCGCCACCTGGGCGGCACTGCATCCGGCGTATTCGCGCCAGGTTCGAAGAATGTGGCCGGCCAACACCTCGGTTCGCTCGGTCATGCCCCGAGCATCAAACAACGTCGTCCGGGCCCGCAAGGGCCGACTGTCGTCCGGGTTCACGCTTGCGAACGACGGCGTGGCCGCCGAGTGGAGCATCTCCCGACGATGGGCGAACGGTCGGGTCGACGGCGACGCGGAGAGGCGCCGTTCCCACGAGCTCTGCTCGAGTGTTCACAGTTTTTCCGCTCGGCGCAGGGCAACGGACCGTCGCGGGAGAGACTCCAGGTCGGCCAGCCCCACATCAGCGGCGGGTAGACCCGTCTCGGGCTGGTGCCAGAGGCGGCGCTGGCACCAGCCCGAGCGCGCGCGCTCGATGACGGTGGTGCGGCGTGGACGGGTGAACCAATCCCCAGGATCGCCAACACGACGATGCTGGCGACGATTGCCGGCGACGCTGGCGCGAGACGGAGGACGAGCACCTCCATCCAGTGGCGATAGTCGATCCTCAGCGCAACGGTGGGAAGAATCGTCGCCTCGGGCCGGTTGGGCAGGGGCGTGAGGATCGGCGAGGCGGCGCGGGCGGCCGGGGTCAGCCCACGGGCCCTGCGCTTCTACGAGGACGAAGGATTGATCCGCCCGGGCCGTTGTGCCAATGGCTACCGC
This sequence comes from Micromonosporaceae bacterium, assembly GCA_019690055.1. Classification (GTDB taxonomy): domain Bacteria; phylum Actinomycetota; class Actinomycetes; order Mycobacteriales; family Micromonosporaceae; genus DATBGZ01. The sequence continues at coordinate 2,785 of JADGGF010000332.1, read as the reverse complement.
GACTACTGCCGCTTCACGGTCGACCGGGTGGTCGTCATCCGATCGCTGCTGGACTCAGGGCTGCCGATCCCGTTGATCCGGGAGGTCATGCCCGACGTCACGGTCGCCGCCTCGCCGGGCACCGTTGTCCCGCCGCCTGAGCTTCGCCGTCGGATCGAGGCGTATCGGGATCGGCTCGACGCCCGCATCGCCGCGCTCATCGCCCGGCGCGCCGCCCTGGATGACCTGCTGAGCCGCGGATTCGACGACGACGGGGCGGCAGGTGCTTGACCTTTCCGCATGGGACAAGGTCGTACGGTCGCGGCATGTCGACCCATGATCCGTACGCTCGCAGGCCCATGCGGGCTCTCGTCCAGCGATCCGCGCGGGGTCCCGCCGATCTCGTTCTGGTAACCGACCAGCCACGGCCGGAGCCGGGCCCGGACGAGTACCTGGTCAAGGTGGAGGCCGCCGGTGTCAACTTCGCCGATGTGATGCAGACCAGAGGAACGTACGGTGGCGGCCCCCGTCCGCCGTACGTCGCGGGTTTCGAGGGCGCCGGTGAGATCGTGGCGATCGGGTCCGCCGTCCGCGACCCGTATCCCGTCGGCACCCACGTCGTCGGCACTGGTCCGGGAGCATTTGCCGAGTACATGGTCATGCCGGCCGCCACCGCCGTGCCGGTTCCCGAGGGTTGGCGCGACGCCGAGGCGCTCGGCTTGGTCCTGAACTGGGCGACGGCGCTGGCCGCGCTCCGTCCGCTGGGCGAGGTGCGGGCCGGTGACGTCGTGCTCATCCACGCGGCGGCGGGTGGGGTCGGGCAGGCGGCCGTCCGACTGGCTCGCCACTACGACGCGCGCGTCGTGGCCGTGGCCTCGCGCAGAAAGCATCACGTGCTGGAATCACTCGGGGCCGACGTGATCCTCGACAGCGCCGACCCGGATCTGGCCGCGACCGTCATCGGCGAGGTCGGCCACGTCGACGTGGTCCTCGAAGCGACCGGCCAGACGACCTTCCGGCCGAGCCTGGCGGTGACGAAGCCGTTCACCGGACGCGTTGTCGTCTACGGCTACGCGTCGGGTGACGCGCACCTGACAACCCGCGACCTCGTGTTCGACCATCAGGTCCAGGTGAAAGGCCTGCACATCGGTGCCCTCGCGACAGCGGCACCCGACGTCTATCGAGGCGTGCTCGACGAACTGGCCCACCTCATCACGCAGGGCGTGTACACCCCCGGCACCCCGCAGGTATACCCCCTGACCGACGGGCCGACGGTGCTCGAACTACTCGCCACGGGGCAGACGGTCGGGAAATTGGCACTCGATCCATCAAGCTAGACCGATGGAATCCCTCTGTCCTCCGGCGTGTCGAGCAACGAGGTGTGGCCAAACGTGGCTGCGGCTCAACGGCCACACGTCCACGCCCTACCGCACCCTTCCCCGCAGGGACACGCTGCCCGGCCGGCGGCTGGGGCGGCGAGAGCGCGTCAGCGGGTGCCCCGGTAGTCCGGCGGAATGTTTTGTCCATTATGGACAGGTAGCGGAAGCGCCCGGCCGGCGAGAAAATCGCTGACAAGCTGGGTGTACGCGTCGGGACGCTCCAGGTACGCCTGGTGCCCGGTGTCGGGCAACAGCACCATCCGTGCGGTCGGGAACACGGCCAGGTACTCGGCGGCGGTGCGCCACGGCAGATAGTCGCAGGCGGGCTTGATCACCAGTACCGGTGCCGTGACGGACGCGAGCCGGGCGCGGTCAATGGCAACGTTGTCCGGGTGCAGCTGCGGGATCTGGTTGGCGTAGTAGCCCACGCCGGTGGTGCCGAGCCGGCCGGTGAGGGCGGGGTCACAGAACAGGGCGGAGGTCGTGTCGCCGTAGACCGCCGTGAACCGCCGGTCCATCTCGGCGTCGGACGCCACGGCGTGCGCCACCTGCGGACTGACGGCGGTCAACGCGTACGCGAACAGGTTGCGTGGCCAGGCCAGGCGCGCGTACAGACGGACCCGCTCGCCCGCGCTGAGCCGAAGGGTGGGATCTCCGGGAACGACGTGCCCACCGGCGTCGGGCAAGGCACCGGGCGCGCTGAACACGACCGCCGCGACCCGGTCGGGATGGTCATTGATGTATTTGGTTACAAACATCGCTCCCCACGAGTGGCCGAGCAGCGCGATCCGGTCGGCGCCGGTGAAGGCCCGCACGGCCTCGAGGTCCTGCACGGCGCGCTCGGTCGTGTAGCCGGCCGGATCGGCGAGCCGCGATGACGCGCCCGTCCCGATCTGGTCGTACACATAGACGTCGCGGTCGGTGGCGAGTTCGGCGAAGACGGGCGCGTCGTGCGCCATGTCGGCCACACCGGGTCCACCGTGCACCACGACGAGCGGCGGCTGGGTGGCGCTCACGGCCCTGGTCACGTGCACAGCCAGCCTGGTCCCGTCGGGCCGAGTGAGGAACGTCACTCCGGGCACGGTCGCGGGCGCGAGGCGACCCGATCCGGGCCAGGCCCAGGTCAGGCTGATCAGGGCGGCGGCGGCGAGCAGCGCAACCGGACCAGCCACGGGCCGGGACAGCACGCGGCGCCCGCCGAGGCGGCCCCGCCGGTGCCTCCGGCGCCGTACGGCCCGAGCCACCGCCCAGCTGAGGCCACCCCCGACCAGGATCGCGGCGACCACCGACCACCACACGGAACCGGACCAGCCGGCGAAGGCAACGAGGGCGACGGCGGCGGCGATCGACACGACCGCCCCGAGCCCCGCCAGGAGCAGCAGCTCCCGGACCACCGACCACCCCACCGCCGGTCTCTTATACACAAA
>JADGGF010000331.1 GCA_019690055.1 Micromonosporaceae bacterium | reverse complement strand
GCCCAGGCCCCGGCGAGCACTCCTCGCCCCCGCCGAGCGCGAGCAGCGGAGCCGCCCACGAGAGCACCAAGGCAACGGTCTGGCGTCGACCCGGCCCGCGAGCGTACGGGCGGCCCCGCCCCGCTGCGGGTGCCGCCGCCTCCGGGCCGGGGGGCGCCCTGGCCCCGCTCGGCCGACGAACCGACCCGGCTGACCCCCGAGGTGCCGAGCCATCGCCGGCCGGCCCGCCGGTTCCAGGTCATCGGCGTCTTCGTCCTCGTCGTCGGCGCGGTGGCCGGCTCCTACACCGCGCTGAGCAGCAACGACAACCGCCCGGCTCCGGCGCCGATCGCGGTCAGTCCGCCGGCCAGCCTGGACCCCGCGGTGCTCGCGGCTCGGGACAGCGCGAGAGCGAAGGCGGAGGCGGCCGCCGCCGAGGCCGCGGAGCGGGCCCGCCAGGCGAACGAGGTCGCCGCGGCCGAGGAAGCAGCCGCGCAGCAGGCCGCGCAGACACCGACGCCCGACGTCCCCGCATCCTGCGACGAGTACACCGGCAACCGGGCGCTGGGGTGCGCGCTACTGCTCGAGGCCGGCTTCGGGCTCGACCAGATGAGCTGCCTGGACCAGCTGTGGACCCGTGAGAGCAACTGGCGGGCGGAGGCTCACAACTCGTCGTCAGGCGCGCACGGCATCCCCCAGGCTCTGCCGGCCGAGAAGATGGCGCCCTACGGCGCGGACTACCTCACGAACCCCGTGCCACAGATCCGGTGGGGGCTCGACTACATCCGTAACCGGTACAGCACGCCCTGCGGCGCGTGGTCCTTCTGGCAGAGCCACCACTACTACTGACCCCACGCGGCAGTCCTGGTGCTCGCGGGCAGGCGGATTCCGGCTTGGGCCGCCCGCGTGGGCTGTCGCGGTCGGCGGCGCGGGCGGCTAGCGTGGGCGACGACGGTGTCGACGTAGACAGGAGCCGCCAGATGCTCGAGGATGCCACGTTGGTGCAGCCAGCCACGTCGGCGCAGGCACAGTCGCCGTCCGAGGTGGACATCGCGATCGTGGGTGCCGGCCCGACGGGTCTGTTCGCCGCCTACTACGCGGGTTTCCGAGGCCTGTCCACCGCGGTGATCGACGCGTTGCCCGAGCCGGGCGGCCAGGTCACCGCCATGTACCCGGAGAAGATCATCTACGATGTCGCGGGCTTTCCGGCGATCCGGGGCCGCGAGCTCGTGGCGAACCTGGTGGCCCAGGCGGGGCAGTACAACCCGACGTACCTGCTGGGCATCCGGGCCGAGAAGCTGAGCTACGCCGGCGATGGGCGCCCGCTGCTCACGCTCTCCGACGGCTCCGTGCTCACCTGCGGAGCGATCATCATCACCGGCGGTCTGGGCAGCTTCACCGCCCGCCCGCTGCCGGCCGCGGAGACCTTCACCGGCACCGGGGTCGTGTTCTTCGTCAAGCAGCCCCAGGATCTGGCCGGGCACGACGTGGTGATCGTCGGCGGCGGCGACTCGGCCTTTGACTGGGCCCTCACGCTGCAGCCGATCGCGAAGTCGGTGACGCTGGTGCACCGGCGGGACAAGTTCCGCGCGCACGCCGCGACCGTGGCCCGCGTGCAGGAGCTGCCGGTACAGATCGTGGTGAATGCCGAGGTCTCCCGCCTCATCGGCGAGGAGTGCGTGACGGGGTGTGAGATCACGGTGCGCGGCGAAGAGCCGCGGGTCGTGCCCGCGAACACCGTCGTGGCGGCGCTCGGCTTCACGGCCGACCTCGGCCCGCTCGCCGACTGGGGCCTGCAGCTCGACCGGCGCCACATCGTGGTCGATTCGACCACCGCGACGAACCTGCCCCGCGTCTTCGCCGCCGGGGACATCTCCGAGTACCCCGGCAAGGTCCGGCTGATCGCCACCGGCTTCGGCGAGGCCGCCACAGCGGTCAACAACGCGGCGGTGGCCATCGACCCCTCGGCCCACCTGTTCCCGGGCCACTCCTCCGACGCCGGCTGACCCCGCTGAGCCCCTCGCTGCGCCGCGCTCTCAGCCACCGAAGATGTCCGCCGCGGTGCAGGTCAGCACGTCGTCGGGCGCGTCCCGGACCGTCTCGCGGGCGCACAGCACGTACCGGAGTTCTGGGTTGTGCTCCGGCAGGTGGGTCGCCTTCGCCGCCAGTTCGGTGAGCACTCGCCGTCCGTCGATGGATCGGCGCCACTTGGCCTCGCCCACGACGACGGGACGTCGCGACCGCCCGGACAGGGCGACGGCGTCGATTTCGACCCGGCCGTCGTCCGTCCAATAGGGACCGATCGCGACGATTTCGGGGCCGAGTTCGCCGGAGACCGCCAGTCGTCGCAGGTGATCGCGGAACACCGCCTCCCAGACCGGACCGAGATGGTCGTCGATGGCGGCGACGAGGACGTCGAGTATCGAGTCACCGAGTCCTCGCTCGATCTCGGGTCGGAACCGCTCGACCAGGTTCAGGTAGAAGGCGAGAAAGTTGTCGGCGACCCGGTAGATGCGCCGCCGAGAGCGGTCGCCTTCCGTGACGGGGACCAGGCGCTCGATGAGCCGGAGTTCCATGAGTCGATCGAGCGTACGGCTCGGTTCGGCCCGGACCCAGTCCTTGATCTCGTTGTGGCGGGTGCGTCCGGCGGCGATGGCGTGCAGGACGGCGCCGGGCAGTTCTCCCTTTTCCACCTCGGTAGCCAGGACGAGCCGGCCCTCGTTGAGCAGGGGCGCGGCCGGGCGGCACACCAGCCGACGCAGGTTCTCCTCCAGCGTCGCGGCCTGGTCCCACCAGGACAGGTACAGCGGCACGCCCCCGAGCAGGCCGAAGACCACGGCGCGCTGCGTGGGTGGCAGGTCCGGGAGCATGAGCGCGGCTTCGTGTGGCGTGAACGGATGGACCAGCAGCGTCAGGTCGAAGCGCCCGTACAGCGGCGCCCGGTGCTCTTGAAGCGCCTCCATGTGCCGCACGGCGGAGCCACACAACAGCAGCCGCAGCCGGCTCGGGCCGCGGTCGAGGAACGCCCGGAGTACGCCGGGCAACTCCGGCGACGTGCTGACCAACTCGGGAAACTCATCCAGCACGAGGAGCACGGGGTGCGTCGCCAGGGCGCTGATGCGTTCGAGAGCGTCGTCCCAGTCCCGGAAGGGTCGGTCGGCGATGTTCGGAAAGACGGCCTGCACCTGGCGTAGGAGCTGGTGGAGTTCTCCCGCTGGGGACCGAGCGGCGCCCGTGTGAAAGATCGCGGGCAGGTCTCGAGCGAACTCCTGGATGAGCGCGGTTTTGCCCACGCGCCGCCGGCCCCAGACCACCGCCGGACGCGCGTCTGGCGCGTCCCACCACCGACGCAGCTCAGCCAGTTCGGCCGCGCGGTTGACGAAGGCCATACCTGGCACCCTACACGCGAAACCTACATCACACGTAACTTACGCGGGACGTAACTTACCTGCAGCGTAAGTTACCTGATCCGTAAGTTACGTGCCATGTCGGTCAAGTGCGAAGGGGAGTAACCCGGGCTCGATCACAGGCGGGAGACGTACTCGACGGCGGCGGCCGGCTCGACCTCCTCGGTGGCGTCGAAGACCTTCTGACGCAGGTCACCGCCGGCGTCGCCGGAGGCGGTGAGCTGCTCGATCATCGTGGTCGGGACGCCCGCCGTGAGCAGGGCCGCACCGAGCACGGTCTGGGCCGGGTCGACCTCCAGGAACCGGGCGATCTCGACCATCGCCTCGACCGGGCCGGCCGAGCCGTGGACCCCGTTGGTCGACACCGCGACCTCACCGATGCCGAGCTCGGCGGAGCGGGCCAGGAGCACCCCTCGGACGGAGTGGGCGACCGCCTGCTCGGGGCGGGTCGCGCCGACCACGTCCGTGCGGAAGCTGGCCCAGGTCCGGTCGGACCAGTGGATCTCCAGGGCCACGACGCGGGAGCGGGGAGCGGTGTAGTGGCCGAGCTGGGCCGGGTGGAAGCCGTTGAGCACGATCAGCGGCGTGCCGGCGACGTCGGTGGCCACGGCGTACGTTCCCGGGGCAAGCTTGGTCGGCGCCTTGAACGCCGCGTCGAGATCCTCCGAGGTGACGCCGTACCGTTCCACGACCTCGTGCCCGCCCAGGGCTGGGACGCCCGCGCTGAGCTGGTCGCCGAACTCCGCCTGCAGCTTCGCGGTGGCGGCCTCGGAGAGGGCGGCCGTGCCGAATCGGGACACCCGGTTGATCATCCCGTAGTGGGCGGCGATCGTCTGGGCGAGCCGGTCCGGGCCGAGGACGGCGACCCCGCCCACGCTGATCGACGCGGCCGCCAGCACGTCACCGACGGTGTCGATGGTCTTCGTCCGGTCCAGGTCGGGGTAGAGCAGCTCGGGCTTGAGGAAGAACAGCGCCTGCGACCGGCCCGCGAGATCCTCGGGCCGCGACACCGGCGCGAGCTGGATGAACGACTCCTCACCTGCGTCGATCCGGGCCAGCCCGGCCACGATGTCGTCCCGCAGCGGGCGCGCAATTCCGTCCATATGTGTCCACTCCCGACAGTGCCATTCGGTGGCAGTGACCCTAACAGAGCGTGACCGTCGTCACCGCGCCGGAGGGCAGGGTGACGACCGACCGGGTGCGGCCGGGCCCTGGGAGTATCCGCGGGTACCGGGGGCGTCGTGGGGTGATACGGCTTGTGGCTAGCGACACGCCGACATGCGGGATGGCCGGCATTACCTCAGGGTGCCGTTAGGCTTCAAACGTACGTACGGTCGCCCGGAGGGACGAGCGATGGAGCTAGCGCACCAGACAGAGCTGGGCACCCTGTACCACGGTGACTGCCTGGACTTCCTGGCGACCGTGCCGGATGAGTCGGTTCACCTTGTGTTCGCCGATCCGCCCTTCAACCTTGGCAAGGACTACGGTAAGGGGATCAGTGACGCTCGCCACGACGAGGACTACTTGGCCTGGTGTGAGTCCTGGGTCAAGGAATGCGCCCGGACTCTTGTCCCGGGCGGGGCGTTCTTCCTCTATAACCTACCAAAGTGGAATATCGAGCTTGGGCATTTCCTTAACGCTCTGGGTATGACGTTTCGTCACTGGATTACAATTGACATCAAGTTCAGCCTTCCTATACCCGGAAGGCTCTACCCTGCCCATTACAGTCTGCTGTACTACACTAAGGGCAAACCCCGGACGTTTACCCGTCCGCGCATACCGGTCCCCGTGTGTCGGCACTGCGGCGGCGACATCAAGGACTATGGCGGGCATCGGGACAAGCTGAACCCCGCCGGTATTAATCTCTCTGACG
>JADGGF010000330.1 GCA_019690055.1 Micromonosporaceae bacterium | reverse complement strand
TGTTGTGTATTAGAGACAGACGCTCGCGCGGTCCAGCAACCCCAACGCCGCCGCCAACCCCGGCCCCGGGGTCACCGACGCCAACTCGACCAGCCCGGTCGAGCCACCGTCCCCCCGTGTCGCCTCCACACCCCGATTCTAGAACAGGCGTATGACGCCGTCGAGCATCGGTTCGCGTGTCGCATCGGCAAAGCTGCCGGTGCGCGCACCCGTATCTCCACTGTGGAGTGGAGATCCACCGCTACGCGACCGGCCGAACCGAGCACGGTGCCAACCGAACCGCCAGCCGGCTTCGGCCCGCGTGACGCCGGCTCACCCGTTCGGGAGAGCCCGGGCCGTTGCGCCATGTCAACGGCGGTCGGAGCGCTAGCGTCATGCCGGCGGAACAAGACCGACGTTGGTCCGGCAACGACACGACCGACGTAGGTCCGACGAACAAGACCGGACGTAGGTCGGGCAAACAGGACCGGACGTAGGTTCGAACCAGGCACGACCGAGGTTGGTCGACGCCGACGTTGGTAACGAGCAAGCGCGGCGAGGGCAGAGCGCTGGGGCTGGGAGGCGACGGTGCTGGTCGTCACGACCGAGAGCATTCCCGGGTACCGCGTGCACGCCGTGATCGGTCAGGTCGTGGGCGTCACCGCCCGGACGTTCAACCCGTACCTTGAGGGCATCAAGTCGTTGGGCGGCAAGCTCAACCCGCAGCTGCTGCGGTTGCTGGCCCAGATCCGCCAGGAGGCGGTGGCGAACATGATCGCGGCGGCCGAGCGTCGCGGAGCGAACGCGATCCTCGCCATGCGGTTCGACAATCGCGACGTGACGCCGCCGTGGCGGGAGATCTGCGCCTACGGCACCGCGGTCCTCGTCGTCGCCGCGGACAAGCCGGAGATCGCCGACGAGCCGTACGCTCCGCACCGACCCGAGCCGGACACCCCGCCGTACCCCATGCCGGTGCCGTCACTTCAGTCCTGAGTCAACCCGCCCATTCGCGCGGCGCTACACAAGGCCGTGCTCGTAGGCGAAGACCACGATCTGCACCCGGTCGCGCAACCCCAGCTTGCGCAGAATCCCGCCCACATGGCTCTTGACCGTGGACTCGCTCGCGAAGATCTCCCTGGCAATCTCCACATTGGACAAACCCCGCGCCACCGCGGCGAACACCTCGCGCTCCTTCTCGGAGAGCGACAGGTACGCCGCGGGCGGCTGCCGGGGTGCCCGGAACTCGTGGTCGAGCAGGGTGGCCAGGTCGCGGGGAGCGAGCACGGCGTTTCCCGAGTGCACGGTTCGGATCGCGTCGGCCAGCTGCGCCGGGGTGGTGTCCTTGAGAAGGAAGCCGCTGGCTCCGTACCGGATCGCCGCGGCCGCGCGGTCGTCGAGATTGAACGTGGTCAACACAATAACCCGCACCGGCGTGTCTCGCCGGTTCACCCGCTCCGGGGCGAAGATCTGCCGGGTCGCCTCCACACCGTCCATCTCGGGCATGCGGATGTCCATGAGGACGACGTCGGGGGCGAGCCGATCGACGAGACTCACCGCCTCCCGGCCGTCGCTGGCCGAACCGACCACCCGCATGCCCGGCTGGGCGTCGACGATGATCCGTACGCCCTCGCGAAAGAGCTCCTGGTCGTCCACGAGGAGCACCGTGATGTCATCCTGAGACACGCTGCTCCCCCACGAGCAGTTGGCGCACCGGAACCACCGCGATGGCGCAGAACACCTCGCCCGACGTCTCCTGGCGGCGCTGCACCTCGAAGCGGCCACCGACGGACTCCAGCCGGCGCCGGATCCCGACGAGTCCCTGACCCCCGCTTGCCGCCCCGTCCGTGCCATCGATATCTGTGCCACCATCACCCGGGCCACCGGCCCCAGCGCCCGGGTCTTCGACCACGTTCTGGACGACGATCGTCAGCGCGCCGCCGGTGTCGTCCCGCGCCGGCCAGTGCCGCTCGACCACCACCGGCTGGTCCCGTCGGCCGTGTTTGATCGCGTTGGTGAGCAGCTCCTGCAGCACGCGGTACGCCACCGTGTCCAGCTCGGGTGGCAGCGGGCGAGGCACGCCGAACTCGGTCGACTGCACGGGGTGGCCGCTGGCCCGCACCGACTCGATGAGCGTGTCGAGACCACCGGTGCCACCGCTTGCCGCACCGGGCGTCAGCACCTGCCGGACGTCGCGCAGAGACGTGCGGGCCGACGCCGCGATGATCTCCATGGTTCGCTTCAGCTGATCCGGATCGTCAAGGTACTGCGCCGATTCTGCTTGAGCGAGGATGACGGTCAGGGAATGGCCGACGACGTCGTGCACGTCCCGCGCCAGCCGGTTCTGCGCCTCCTGCAACCGGGCGATCTCCTGCGCCTGCAGCGCCTCGCGCTCGGCGGTCGTCCGCGCCTTCTGGGCGACCTGGGCGCGGTCCAGGGACCGCAGGGTCAGACCGGCGAGGTAGGGAATGGTGACCATCACGAGGCCCAGCAGCAGCAGCCGGACGCCCCGCGCGCCATCGGTGGCCGCGCCGACCACGCTGCGAAGCACCTCTCTGCCGAAGCCCAGGTTGATACCCGCGATGCCCACCCAGACGAGCGCGATCACGGGCACCAGAAGAGCGGACAGGCCCGCGACGACAACCGCGCCCAAGCGTCCCCACCGAGCCGCGGCGAAGAGCACGAAGACCAGCGATGCCTCCGTGAGCAGGACCGGTACGCCCCCGACGACCTGGAGCAGGCCCGCACCCCAGGCCGCCGCCAGGGCGAGCTCGGGCGCCCAGCGGGCCACGCCGACCGCCGTGCCCAGGCACAGGGCGAAGACCGGCCCGGCCACCGGGCTACGGACGAACACGTAGGACTGGCTGAGCTCGACCATGGCCGCGGTCACGACCGCGACCGCCACCGCCGCAGCCGGCAACCAGCGTCGTGCGCTCATCCCGGGGCCCGCACTCATCCCGTGGCCGGTCCTCATCCCGGGGCCCGCACTCATCCCGGGGCCCGCACTCATCCCGGGGCCCGCACTCATCCCATGACCCTTGCGGGCCCGGCCGCCCGGGCATCGGTGACCAGCAGGTCCAGCAGGTCGGCGTAGCCGATTCCCGCGGCCGCGAACATCCGAGGCACCTGGGAGTGTTCGGTGAACCCCGGTGTGGTGTTCACCTCGTTGAGCAACGGGCCCGTGTCCGTCAGAAAGAAGTCGATCCGGGCCACGCCGGCACAACCGAGGGCGTCGTAGATCGCGATCGCCGCCTCCTCCAGATCCTTGCGTCGAGCTTCGGGCAACGGAGCGGGTACGAGGAACCGCGCCGACCCGTCGTACTTCGTCGCGAGGTCGAAGATCCCGGACGCCGGAGCGAGGATCTCCAGCGCTGGAGCAACCATACGGGTTCCGTCGGGCCGGCCGAGCACGGCGATGTCGATCTCCCGGCCCGCGATGACCTCCTCGACGAGCACCCGATCATCGAGGACGAAGGCGGCCTCGAGCGCCGCGACGAGCTGATCGGGCGTGCGGACCAGGCTGACCCCGTGGCTGGAGCCGGCCGACACCGGCTTGACCACCATCGGAAGGTCGGCGACCAGAAGGTCGGCGATCTGGCGCGGGTCACCGCGCCGGACGAGTGTGCCGCACGCGGTCCGGACGCCGGTGGCCTCGGCCACCAGCTTGGTCACCCATTTGTCCATCGCCACCGCGCCGGCCCGTACGCCGGAACCGACGTAGGGCACGCCCGCCAGCTCACACAGCGCCGCCAGCGTGCCGTCCTCCCCGCCGATGCCGTGCAGCATGGGCACCACAACGTCGCACGACTGCAGCGCCTCCACCACCTCGGCCAGGCCGAGCGCCCGCCCATCGGCCGTCCGCCACGTGCCGCGGCGATCGATCGTCAACGACTCCACCTCGTACCCGATCGAGGCAAGGGCCCGCACCACACCGGCGGCCGAGGCGAGCGACACCTCGTGCTCACAGCTCGTGCCCCCACCAATGACCGCGACCCGCCCGCTGCCGACCCGTCCATCGGCGTCCCGTCCGGTGGCGTCCCGTCCGGTGGCGTCCCGTCCGGTGGCGGCACGTCCGGTGGCGGCACGTCCGGTGGCGACACGTCCGGTGGTCATGCCGGCACCTCCGTTGCGCAGTTGACAACCACCCGGCGAAGCCGCCGTCCGAGCCGGATGACGATCTCGTGCTCCGAGGTGCCGGCCCAGCGGGCCCAGTCGGCCACGGTCGGCTCGCCCTCCTCGCCCCACCCGAAGATCGTCACCAGGGTGCCGACATCCGCCGGGCAGGCCGCCGGATCCGGGCCCAGATCAACAACAATCATATCCATGGATATCTGGCCGACCACCGGGCGGCGCACCCCGCTCACGAGGACCTCGGCCCGGCCGTGCGCCGAGCGCGGCAGCCCGTCGGCGTACCCGACCGCGACGAGACCGAGGCGCGTCGCGCGGGGGGTGGCCCAGGTATGGCCGTAGCCGACGGGAGTGCCCGGCCCGACGGTCCGCACCGTGACCAATGGGGCGACCAGCCGCAGTGCGAGCCGCAGCCGTACGGTCTGAGACTCGTCGATACCGACCAGGCCGGCCCCGATCCGGCTCATCGTGTGGTGACTGGCCGGATCACTCACCGTGGCCGCCGTGGCGGCGAGGTGGCGGTCGACCGGCCGCAGTCCCGCGGCCCGGGCCACCCGCACACCCCAGGCGAACCGCCGCCGGCCCCACTCGTTGGCCGGATGGCCGGGTTGCGCGGCGCACGGGAGATGACCCATGACCCCGACGACGGTCACAAGGCCTCGCTGCTCGGCCCGCCGGGCGGCCGCGCACAGCGCGGGCCACTCCGCCGGCGACGCGCCGTCCCGGGCCAACCCGGTGTCGAGCTGGAGATGGATGCGGGCCCCGGGTGCCCGGCCGGCGACCGCGTCCAGGTGCGCGCGGGACGGCACGGCGATCTCGACATCGCGAGCCTGCGCGGCGGCGAAGTCGGCATCGACCGGGTTCAGCCAGCTCAGCACCGGTTGGGTGAACCCGGCGTCGCGGAGAACGAACGCCTCGTCAAGGCTGGTCACACCGAACCGGGTGGCGCCTCCCGCGATAGCGGCCCGAGCGACGTCCACCATGCCGTGGCCGAAACCGTCGGCCTTGACCACCGCCATGATCTCGCCGCGGGTGTAGCCGCGGATCGTCGCGACGTTGCCCGTGACGGCACCGGCGTCGATGGTCAGCGTGGGTCGGCTCACGGTGGGCGCATCGAGGGCGAGGGTCATGCCGCCCCCCCCCCCCCCAGCCCGTCAGCGCGCC
>JADGGF010000329.1 GCA_019690055.1 Micromonosporaceae bacterium | reverse complement strand
ACGAGCGGGTGGGCGCCCGGCGACCGAGTGGGCATCGCCTGGCTGCGGGAAACCTGCGGCACGTGTGTCTACTGTAGACGGGGCGCGGAAAACCTCTGCCCGTCGTCGCGGTACACGGGGTGGGACGAGCCGGGCGGCTACGCGGAGTACGCGACCGTACCGGCCGCCTACGCCTATCACCTGCCCGACACCTACTCCGACCTGCAGCTCGCCCCGCTGCTGTGCGCCGGCATCATCGGCTACCGCGCGCTCCTCCGGGCCAACCTGCCACCCGGCGGACGGCTGGGCATCTACGGTTTCGGCGGATCGGCTCACCTCACCGCGCAGGTGGCCGTGGCCCAGGGCGCGCGCGTGCACGTGCTGACGCGCTCGGCCGAAGCCCGGGAACTGGCGCTCGACCTCGGCGCCGTCTCCGCCCGGGACTCCTGGGACAACCCGCCCGAGCCGCTGGACTCGGCCATCATCTTCGCCCCGGTCGGCGACCTGGTGCCGGTGGCGCTCTCGGCTCTCGACCGGGGCGGCACGGTCGTCGTGGCCGGCATCCACAGCACCGATGTGCCCACATTGGACTATCGCCGGCACCTGTTCCAGGAGAAGACGCTGACCAGCGTCACGGCCAACACCCGCGCCGACGGCCGGGACTTCCTGGCCTTCGCCGCCCGCCACCGTCTGAACGTGCACGCGGTCCCCTACCCGTTCGAGGAGGCCGACCGGGCGCTGGCCGACCTCGCCGCCGACCGGGTCACCGGCGCGGCGGTCCTCACCCTCCACTCCGACGGGTAGCCGTACGGCCGGACGGGTGGGCCCTGACGGGTGGGCGTACGCCCGGTCGGGCGCCGACGACGTACGCCGCGGGCGCAGCCGTGCGGCCCGCACCCCGAGCCGTACGGCCCGCACCTCGATCAGTCGGTCTCGCACCGGGAGGCGTACGCCGGCCCGCCCGAGCGGGCGCCGGATCGGCGGGGCCCGACCCGCGGCTCGTCCCGGTTCGCTAGCCTGCGCAGAAGTGAGCACACGTCAGACCGCCTCGCCGCCCGCCCCGGTGGGCGCCCGAAGAGTCGGCACTCCGTCCGGGGTGCGTCGCCCGGCCCGGCTGATCCTCGCCGCCTACGCGGGCCTGGTGGTGGTCGGTACAGCGCTGCTGATGCTGCCCGCCGCCACCGCACCCGGGCGCCACACGAGCCTGGTCGATGCGCTGTTCAGCGCGGCGTCGGCGGTCTCGATCACCGGTCTGGCCGTGGTGGACACCGGCACCCACTGGACCCTCTTCGGGCAGGTCGTGATCCTCGCGCTGATGCAGGTCGGCGGGCTGGGCATCATGACGCTCGCGACCCTGGTGACGGTCATCGTCTCCGGACGGCTGGCCCTGCGCAGCCGGCTGCTCGCGCAGGCCGAGACCCGGGCGGTGAGCCTGACCAACCTCCGCCGCCTGCTGCGCGACATCGTCACATTTGCGCTCTTGGCTGAGGCGATCGCCGCGATCATCCTCGCGGTGTGGCTGTCCTTCTATTACCGCGAGCCCCCGGCCCGCGCCCTCTACGACGGCGTGTTCCACGCGGTCTCCGCGTTCAACAACGGCGGGCTGTCGCTCTACCCGGAGAGCATGACCCGGTTCGTCGGCGACCCGGTTATCTGCCTGACTCTGGCGTTCGCGGTGATCCTCGGCGGGCTCGGGTACCCGGTGGTCTTCGAGCTCGGCCGACGGGGCGGCTGGCGGCCGAAGAACTGGTCCGTCCTCACCCGGATCACGGTGATCGTCTCGGCGTCGCTGCTCGCCCTCGGAACCCTCGCGATCACGCTGGCCGAGATCAAGAACCCGGCCACGCTCGGCCGGCTGAACCCGGGCCAGCAGGTGCTGGCGGGCTTCTTCCAC
This sequence comes from Micromonosporaceae bacterium, assembly GCA_019690055.1. Lineage (GTDB taxonomy): Bacteria > Actinomycetota > Actinomycetes > Mycobacteriales > Micromonosporaceae > DATBGZ01. Next base: position 3,395 of record JADGGF010000329.1, on the reverse strand, counting down.
ACCACCATGACCCGCTCCGGCGGACTCAACACGGTCGACGTGGGCGAGATGCGGCCGACCACGTGGTTCATCTCCGACGTGCTGATGTTCATCGGCGGCGGCAGCGCCAGCACGGCGGGCGGGATCAAGGTGACCACGTTCGGCCTGCTCGCCTTCGTGCTCTGGGCGGAGGTGCGCGGCGAGACCAGCGTGCTGGTCGGCAAGCGGCGCATCCCGGCGGACAACCAGCGTCAGGCGCTCACGGTCGCGCTGCTGAGCATCGCCGCGGTGGCGGTCACCACCCTGATCCTGCTCGCGATCACGCCCTACAGCCTGGACCGCGTCCTGTTCGAGGCGGTGTCCGCCTTCGCCACGGTAGGGCTCTCGACCGGCATCACGGGCGACCTGAACGACGCGGCGACCGTGCTGCTCACCATACTGATGATCGTCGGTCGGGTGGGCCCGCTCACCGTCGCCACGGCGCTGGCGCTGCGCCAGCGGACCCGCCGGTACGACCGCCCCGAGGAGAGGACGATCATTGGCTGACCGCACCACCGACCCGGTCGTCGTCATCGGTCTGGGCCGTTTCGGGAGGGCTCTGGCCCTGCAGCTCACCGAGCAGGGGACCGAGGTGCTGGGCATCGACAGCAACGAGAAGACCGTGGCCGCGCTGGCGAACCAGCTCGGCAACATAGCGGTCGCCGACTCCACCGACATCGAGGCGCTGCGCCAGCTCGGCGTGCCGGACTTCCGGCACGTGGTCTGCGCCATCGGCTCGGACATCCAAGCGAGCATCCTCACCGTTGGCCTGCTCTCCGATCTGGGCATCCCGGACATCTGGGCCAAAGCGATCAGCCAACAGCACCGGGACATCCTGGCGCGGGTCGGCGCTCACCACGTGGTGCTCCCCGAGCACGACATGGGCGAACGCCTGGCCCACGTGCTCACCGGCCGGCTGCTCGACTACGTGGAGCTCGACGACGACTTCGCCATGATCAAGATGAAGCCGCCTCGGGACCTCGTTGGCATCACGCTGAGCGAGTCGGGCATCCAGGCCCAGATGAACGTCACGATCGTCGCCGTGAAGCGCGAGGCGGCCGGACCGGGCGCCCGGTTCGAGGCCGCGCACGGCGACACGGTGCTCATGTACGGCGACACCATCGTGGCGGTCGGCCCCGTCCCCAATCTGGAACGCTTCGCCGAGATGGAGTAGCCGCCGACCGAGGCAGCGGATCGATCCGTCTGTCGTCAACGTGACAAGCGTCACCATTGACCGGTGGGACGGGTCACGTGACGAGCGCGATCACGGCCTTGCCCGGCATGATGGACAGCCATGAGCGGGGTACTCGTAATCGAGGATGACGACCGCATCCGGCGCTCGTTGATGATGGCGCTCGAGGACGAGGGCTACAAGGTGCGGGGATCGGCGACCGCGGAGGAGGGGCTCGCCGCCCACCGCGCTGAACCCGCCGAGGCCGTCCTGGTCGACCTCATGCTGCCCGGTATCGATGGCTTCGAGTGCGTACGGCAACTCCGGCGGGACGGGGACGCGACCATCGTGGTGGTCAGCGCCCGTGATGACACGCACGACATCGTCGCCGCGCTGGAGGCCGGGGCCGACGACTACCTGGTCAAGCCGGTCGCCATCAAGGAGCTGTCCGCGCGGATGCGGGCGGTCCGCCGGCGCAACCGGGGCGGCCAGTCCAGTCCGGGCACCATCGTGGTCGGCGACCTGGAGATCCGGGCCGACGCGGGCGAGGTACGGCTGCGCGGCGAGCCGGTGCCGCTGACCCGCACCGAGTTCCTGCTGCTGTGCGAGCTCGGCGCCCACGCCGGCCAGGTGCTGTCCCGCCAGCAGTTGCTGCAGCGCGTGTGGGAGTACGAGTTCGGCGACGAGCGCCTGGTCGACGTCCACGTCGGTCGGCTCCGGCAGAAGATCGAGGACGACACCGCTTCCCCCCGGCGGCTGGTGACGGTGCGGGGCCTCGGCTACAAGCTGCAGCGTTGATGCCGCGTCTCGGTCTGCGCGCCCGGGTCAGCACGACGGTCGCCGTCGGCGCCCTGGTGCTGTCCACCGCGATCGCCACGCTGTCCTACCAGTTCATCCGCAGCTCGCTGCTCGACGAGCGCCGCAACGTCGTGTGGCGCACGGCCTACTACGACGCGTCCTACGTCGAGGCCCGCATCGGCGATCCAGGGACCGACTACGTCCAGGTGCTCAGCTCGTTCAACCCGGGCCGCGGCCGTACGCCCGTGCTGGTCGTGGCCGGCACGCCGTACCGGCTCGACGTCGCCGGCGTGGACATCCCGAGGGACCTTGCGGCGATGGTCGAGGGTGGGCAGGCGGCCCGGCAGATCGTGCACACCCCGCAGGGTCCGGTGATGATCATCGGCATCCCGCTGGCAACCACCCAGTACTACGAGATCGTGTCGCTGCGGGAACTGGACAACAATCTCCGCCAGATCGGGCTCGTGCTGACGCTGGTCGCCGGCGGCGTGACGCTCGCCGGCGCCGCGCTGGGCTGGTACACGGGACGGCGCGCGCTGCGACCGCTGGCTTCGGTGGCGGAGGCGGCCCAGGGCATCGCCGCCGGCGACCTGGACGCCCGGCTGGACCCGCAGGCCGAGCCCGATCTGGAGCGGCTGGCCGCCTCGTTCAACAACATGGTCGACCAGCTCCAGCAGCGAATCGAACGTGATCGACGTTTTGCCGCTGACGTGAGCCACGAGCTGCGCTCACCCCTGCAGACGCTCGCCAACGCCGCGGCGGTGCTGGAACGGCGCCAGCACCAGCTCGACGCCCGCACCGCCGACGCCGCCCGCCTGGTGGTCGAGGAGGTCGGCCGGTTCCAGCAGCTGGTCACCGATCTGCTGGAGATCACCCGCGCGGAGAGCGAGCTCGACCTGTCCGATGTGGACGTCCTCGCGCTGGCTCGCGACCTGTGCAAACGGCGGGAGATCGACCCGGCCGTCGTCACCGTCCTCGACCGCGAGGGCGACGCCACCTGGCTGGCCGACGCCCGTCGGGTGGAGCAGATCCTGGGCAACTTGCTCGAGAACGCCGAGCGCCACGGGGGCGGGGTGGTCGCCGTCCGGCTGTACCAGGAAGGGGGGTACAACGTGATCGAGGTCGACGACGACGGCCCGGGTGTGCTGCCGGAGAACCGAGAGCTCATCTTCCGGCCTTTCGTGCGTGGCTCGACCGCCGAACGCCGGGGGGACACCGACGGCGCCGGGCTCGGCCTGGCCATCGTGGCCCGGCTCGCGGAGAGTCACGGTGGTCGGGCGACCGTCCTGGACCGGCCCGGCGGTGGGGCGCGGTTCCGGGTCGAGCTGGGCCGGCGGTCGTCGTGACGTCGCGCTCGTACAGTCGGCCGCCTGGCCGGCGGTGGCGGACGTCCAGGCTGGCCGCCGGG
>JADGGF010000328.1 GCA_019690055.1 Micromonosporaceae bacterium | reverse complement strand
TGGCAACCGTGGGGCCCGCTGGCAACCGCGGGGCCCGTCAAGAACCCTGAGGTCCGTCACCCGTCCGCAGCGGATGATCGACCGTCGTCAGGTCGACTTCTCGGCAGAGTGGGAGCCGTCACCGGGACTGACACGGCGATCCAGGTAGTCGCGGATGATCTCCTTCGCCTCGCTGAGGATGCGTTCGTCCCCGTCGTCCCGGTAGCGGAACGCCGCCTTCACCAGCGCGTCGGCCATCTCCACGGCCATGCTGAGCGCGAACGCGAGGTCGTCGGTCCGGGCCATCCCGAAGTGCTGCTCGAGCAGCCGGCCGAGGTTGTCCACGATGACCGCGTTGTTGTCCCGGTCCGGGTCGAGCAGGTTCAGGTCGACCACATCGCCGAAGTGCAGCGTTCGAAACCCCGGCACGTTGCGGTGCATGTCGATGTACTCGTCCAGGGCGACGTTGACGACCTCCACCCAGCGGCTCATCCCCCCGCTGCTGATCCGGTCGTCGAGCCGGCGGACGTACGCGTCGAGGTTGCGCTGGGTGAGTGCGGCCACCACCGCGCGCTTGTCCGGGAAGAACTGGTACACCGACCCGATCGCCACTTTGGCCCGTTCCGCGATCAGCGTGGTGGTGAGCGCCTCGTACCCCACCTCGTCGACGATCTGGGCACAGGCATCGAGCATGCGCGCCACCTTGGCCAGGCTGCGCCCCTGCACGGGCGTACGACGCAGCGGGCCCCCAGAGTTCGTCCGTGCCGTCACAACTCCCCCCACAGCCCCAGCGCGACCTTCCGCCCCGGTACGCCCGAGCTGGACAACCCGCCTCATTCTGCCCCAGCCGGGCGATCCCGTTATTGACGGGGTGAGATGTGAGGAGTATTCACGTGTCATGACGACCGCGACGGTGAACCTGACCTGGCGCAACTGGGCCGGCAACCAGACGTCGGTCGCCGCCGCGGTGGCCCGACCGACCAGCACCGACGAGGTCGCTGAGATCGTCCGCGCCGCGCGGGCGACCGGCGGCACGATCAAGCCGGCCGGCTCCGGGCACTCCTTCACCGCCGCCGCCGCGACCACCGGCACCCGCCTCGACCTGTCCGGGCTGGCCGGAATCGTCGACGCCGACCCCGCCTCGAAGCTGGTCCGGGTCCGGGCCGGCACACCCCTGCACGTGCTCAACTCCGAGCTGGCCCGGCGCGGTCTGGCCATGCCCAATCTCGGCGACATCGCCGTGCAGACCATCTCCGGGGCGCTGGCCACGGGCACGCACGGCACCGGGCGGGCGTACGGCTGCCTGTCGACGTTCGTCGCCGAACTCGAGGTGGTGACCGGCACGGGCGAGGTCGTGCGCTGCTCGCCGTCGGTCGAGCCCGACCTCTTCGCGGCCGCGCTGGTCGGGGTGGGCGCGGTCGGCGTGGTGACCGAGGTGACGCTGCGGACGACGGACGCCTTCATCCTGCACGCCGACGAACGCGCCACGCCGCTGGCCGACGTGCTCGCGAGCATCGACGAGCGGGTCGCCACCAACGACCACTTCGAGTTCTACTGGTTCCCCTACACCGAGCGGACCCTCATCAAGGCCAACAACCGGGTGAGCGTGGACGACCGCCCGCGCAACCGATTCTCCGCCTGGTTCAACGAGGACCTGATGGAGAACACCGCCCTCGGCACGGTGGTCCGGCTGGCCCGCGCCGTACCGGCGTGGACCCCCACCCTCATGCGCACGACGGCGCGCCTGGTCTCACCCCGCAACTACACCGAACGCTCCGACCTCGTCTTCACCTCGCCCCGGCGGGTGCGCTTCGTCGAGATGGAGTACGGCCTGCCCCGCGAGGCGCTGTCCGAGGCCTTCGCCGCGCTACGGAAGATCATCGACACACTGCCGGATCGGATCGCGTTCCCGGTCGAGGTCCGGTTCACCGCGGCCGACGACATCTGGCTGTCGCACGGGTACGGTCGTGACAATGTCTATATCGCCATCCATCAGTTTGTAGGGATGCCGTACGAGCGGTACTTCCGGGCCTTCGAGTCGGCCTGTGCGGCGCTGGGGGGCCGGCCGCACTGGGGCAAGATGCACTGGCGCACCGCGGCGGACCTGCGCCCCGCGTACCCGCGCTTCGACGACTTCCTCGCGGTACGCGACCGGGTCGACCCGGATCGCGTCTTCGCCAACGACTACACGCGCCAGGTCTTCGGCGACTGATCCCCGATCACCGACCAGACGTTGGCTCGGTGACCAGTTTGGCCGCGGAAACGGCGAGGCCCGCCCGTGCGTGACCATCGCGGCCCGCGCGTGACCATACGGCGTCACCGCCCCGTGGAGCCCCGGGGGCGGCCCTACTCGGCGGCCTTCTTGGCGGTGCTCTTCTTCGCTGGCGCCTTCTTCGCGGTTGCCTTCTTCGCGGTCGCCTTCGTGGCCGGAGCCGTCGTGGCGGGCGCGGCCGCCCCGGTCGCCTTGGCCGCGCGGCTGGTGCGCTTGCGCGGCGCCGGCCCCTTGGCCCGCTTCTCGGCGAGCATCTCGCTGGCCTGCTCGAGCGTGAGCCCCTCGATCGACTGACCGCGACGCAGGGACACATTCACCTCGCCGTCGGTGACGTACGGACCGAACCGGCCGTCCTTGATGACCAGCGGCCGCTCCGTCAGCGGGTCGGGGCCGAGCTCCTTGAGCGGCGGTGCCGGGGCCCGCCGCTGCCGGGTCTTCGGCGCGGCGAGCAGCTCCAACGCCTCGGGCAGCGTGATCGTGAAGATCTGCTCCTCGTCGGCGAGGGAACGATAGTCGTCACCGCGCCGGATGTACGGTCCGAACCGCCCCGATCCCGCGTAGATCTCGTTGCCCTCGGGGTCCTTGCCGACCAGCCGGGGCAGCGAGAGCACCTTCAGGGCATCCTCCAGCGTCACGGTCTCGGGGGACATGGACCGCAGCAGCGACGCGTTGCGCTCGCCCGTGGTCACGTAGGGGCCGTACCGGCCGGACTTGAGCACGATGGGCTCGCCCGTCTGCGGGTGCTCGCCGAGCTTGCGCTCGCCCCCGCCGCCGAGGAACAGCTCGTTGACCTTGTCCGGGGTGAGCTCGTCGGGAGCGATGCCGTCCGGCAGCGAGACCCGGTCCTCGCCCCCGCCCTCGCCGTCGCCCTCCGCGGGCGCCCCGCCATTGGGGTGAGGCACCGACCGCTGCAGGTAGGGGCCGTAGCGGCCGACCCGGACCACGACCTCCCGCCCGGCCTCGTCGGTGAAGAGCGGGATCGAGTTGATACCCCGGGCGTCGATCTCGCCCAGGTTCTCGGTCACCATCCGCTTCAACCCGCCGCTGGCGGCGATGGTCTGGGCCGCGCCACCCTGCCGGGACGGGGCGCCGGTGGGCTCGCCGAAGTAGAAGGCGCGCAGGAAGTCCAGCGCCGCCGCCTCACCGGCGGCGATGTCGTCCAGCGCGGTGTCCCTGGCCGCGGTGAACTCGAAGTCCACCAGCCGCGGGAAGTGGTTCTCCAGCAGGCTGACCACGGCGAACGCCAGGAACGACGGCACGAGGGCCTGCCCCCGCTTGAAGACGTACCCACGCTCCTGGATGGTCTGCATGATCGACGCGTACGTCGACGGGCGGCCGATGCCCAGTTCCTCCAGCGCCTTCACCAGCGACGGTTCGGTGTAGCGGGCGGGCGGCTGGGTCGAGTGGCCGACCGCCTCGAGGGAGTCGGCCGTCAGGCGCTGCCCCTGGGTCAGCGCGGGCAGCCGGTGCTCGGCGTCGTCGGCGTCGTCGGCGTCCTCAGTGGACTCCACGTACACCTTGAGGAAGCCCGGGTCGGTGATGGTCTTGCCGGTCGCCGAGAACTCGCACTCCTCGCCCGACTCGGTGGTGGCGCGGATGCGGACCGAGACCGAGCTGCCGACCGCGTCGGTCATCTGCGAGGCGATCGTGCGCCGCCAGATCAGCTCGTAGAGCCGGAACTCCTCTGTGGACAGTTCATTCGCGACCTCGCCCGGGACGCGGAACACGTCACCAGCCGGCCGGATCGCCTCGTGCGCCTCCTGCGCGTTCTTCACCTTGCCCGCGTAGGTCCGCGGCTGCGGCGGCACGAACCGCTCGCCGTACAGCTCGGCGATCTGGGCCCGCGCCGCGGCGACCGCGCTCTCGGCGAGGTTCACCGAGTCGGTCCGCATATAGGTGATGTAGCCGTTCTCGTAGAGCCGCTGGGCCACGCGCATCGTCTGGGCCGCGGAGTAGCGCAGCTTCCGGCCCGCCTCCTGCTGCAGCGTCGAGGTGATGAAGGGCGCGTACGGCCGCCGCCGGTACGGCTTCTCCTCCACCCGGATCACCTCGAACGGGCGACCCTCCAGGCGGGCCGCGATCTCGCGGGCCCGCTCCTCGCGCAGGTGGACGACCCCTGAATCGGGACGCACCTGACCGGTCGTCGGCTCGAAGTCCTTGCCGGTGGCGAGCCGGTCACCGTTCAGGGCGACCATGGTGGCGGCGAAGGACCGGGGACCCTCCTCGGCCTCGTCCGACTCGCCCGCCGGGCGGCCCACCGCCAGCACGGCCTTGACGTCCCAGTACTCGGCGCTGCGGAAGCGCATCCGCTCCCGCTCGCGGTCGACCACGATGCGGGTGGCGACGGACTGGACGCGCCCGGCCGACAGGGCCCGGCCGTCCGGACCCTTCGGCATGATCTTCTTCCACAGCACCGGGGAGACCTCGTACCCGTAGAGGCGGTCCAGCTTGCGCCGGGCCTCCTGGGCCTCCACCAGCGACTGGTCGATGTCCCGAGGGTTGGCGACCGCCGCCTGGATCGCCGGTCGGGTGATCTCGTGAAACACCATCCGCCGCACCGGGACGCGGGGCCGCAGGGTCTCCACCAGATGCCAGGCGATCGCCTCGCCCTCGCGGTCCTCGTCCGTGGCGAGCAGCAGCTCGTCGCAGTCCTTGAGCAGGGTCTTGAGCCGGGTGACCTGCTTGGCTCGATCGGGGGTCACGATGTAGAGCGGGGCGAAGTCGTGATCCACGTCGATGCCCAGGCTGGCCCAGGGCTCGCCCTTGTACTTCGCGGGCACGTCGGCCGCGTTACGCGGCAGGTCCCGCACGTGGCCCATGCTGGCCTCGACGACGTACCCGTCGCCCAAGAAATCGGCGATCTTCTTCGCCTTCGCGGGCGACTCCACGATCACCAGGCGTGTTGTCTTGGCCTGTGCCACCCTGCTCCTCACGATCCCCGCCGGCCCCGTCACGCACCGTAACGTAGGCCCACCCACAGCATCGCCCACCCGTACCCGTTGCGAGTGCGACAACACGGTACACGGA
>JADGGF010000327.1 GCA_019690055.1 Micromonosporaceae bacterium | reverse complement strand
GTTGGTAACGGCCAGGCCGACGGCGGCCGTGGCAACGAGGGCGGCGGCTGGCAGCGGAAGGGCGCGGACACCGTGGTGGGCGACGACCGCGGACGCGAGGGCCGCGCCCACGGCGATGCCCCCGTTGAACAGGACCGGGATGAGCGCTCCGGCCGTCGCGCGGTGCTCCGGTCCAGCAAGCGTGAGGATCAGCGTCTGCGCGAGCGGGGGCAGTGCCCCGGAGGCGAGGCCCCATGCCAGCACCACCACCAGCCCGGCAATGGTGTGCGCGTCGGCGAGGCTCAATCCGAGCACGGTGAGCGCTATCCCGGCCGAGCTGGTGACCAACGCTGCGGGCAACCGCTGTCCCGCTCGACTCGCGAGCGCCAGGCCGGCAGCCGAGGCGATCCCGAAACCCAGCAGCAGGGTCTCCATCCCTCCCGGCAGGATCGATGCCGGCCGCTCACCCAGTCGGGTGACGTAGGTGTACGCACCGACGTGACCGACCAACACGAGCGCGGCCAGCAGTGTCACCGCCACCACCGGGGCGAGCGCGTTGCCCGACCGCGCCCGGCGGCGTAGCCTGCCGGTCACCGGCGGCGCCCCGGCCGGTACCACCGTCCGTACCATCCAAGCGGTGACCAGGCCGGCCGCGGCCAGCAGCCAGAACGACGCCCGCCACCCGGCGACGTCGGCGACGAACCGGCCAGCCGGAGCTCCCACCACCGTGCCGAGCGTCGCGCCGCCGAGCACCACCGCGGTGGCGCGGGCCAGGAGGCGGTCGGGCACCAGATCCGCGACGTACGCGTTGACGGTCGCCCACAGCAGTCCCACGGCGGCGGCGCCGAGCGTACGGCCGGCCGCCGCGACGGCGTAGGTCGGCGCGAGGGCCGTGGCGGCGCTGGAGGTCGCGAAGGCGGCGAGGCTGCCGGCGATGACGGTGCGGCGGCCGATGCGGCGCGTCAGCCCGACCAACGGAAAGCTCGCGACAACGACCACCGCGGCCCAGAGGCTGACCAACAGGCCGGTTCTGGCCTGGCTGACCCCGAGGCCGGCGCTCATTTGCGGCAGCACGGCCGTGGGGAGCATCTCGCCGGTGACCATGATCAGCGTGGCGGACGCGAGGACGAGCAGCGCCCGCCAGGGCAGGCCGGCCTCGGCCACGCCGGCGATCCCCCGGCCCGCCACCGCTTGGACGTTCGAAGCTTTCGTCGTCATGCCTCGAACGCTAGAGTTTGACATTAGTGTCAATGTCAAGGTTGGTGTGAGGGGGCCTATGAAGATCGGCGAGGTGGCCGCGCGGACGGGCGTGGCGGCCCGCCTCATCCGCTACTACGAGCAGCAGGGGCTCCTGGCCCCGGCGCGGGAAACGAACGGCTACCGCAGCTACGGCGAGGAGGACGTCGAGCGGGTGACTCGGGTCGCCGGTCTTGTCCAAGCCGGCATACCGACCCGGCTGGTCAAGGTGCTCATGGACGCCGAGGACGCCTGCGCCCGCAACGAGCCCACCTGCCCGCTCGAGGTCGCCCAGCAACTCGCGCGGGAGCTGGAGGCCATCGAGCAGCGCATCGCCTGCCTGAGCCGCAGCCGGGACACCATCCGGGAGTACCTCGTTCGGACCCGGCGCGACGCGCTGCTCAGCAATGACCCTCATCCAGTGAAGGGCTCGCGACAGCGGCCCCGGGCCACGAAAGCGACCCGAGAGCGATAGGCCTGGGAGTCAGGCCGACTCGGGGTCAGGCCGCCTCGGGGGTCAGGCCGGCCTCCAGCGTACGGGCGAAGATATCGATGCGGTCGGCCACGCGCTCCCAGCCTGGTTCGGTCATCAGGCTGTGGCCGGTTTCCGCGAAGACCTCGGCGGTGGTGCCATACCGGCGGGCCGTCGCTCGCTCCTCGCGGACGGTGAAGATCCGGTCGCGGCCGCCCGCGAGCACAAGCACCGGTACGGTGATCCGCTTTGGGCGCGGCCGAGAGAAGATCATGTCTAGGTAGGCGTAGTACGACTCGTCCTGCAGCCCGGCGACCGTATCGTCCACGATGGACTGTGGGGTGTCGGGCGTGAAGAGCATCTCGCGGGCGAGCGCCGGCGTGCCGACGACCGGACCGAGTCGGCGGACCAGATTCACCTTGAGCAGCACCAGCGGATGCCGGGCGCCGAAGCGCAGCGTGGCGCCGAGCGCCCCCGAGGTCGGAACCGGGGCCAGCAGCACCGCCCCGAGCGCATCGCCGCGCTCCAGGTACTTCTGCACGACCAGCCCGCCCATGGAGTGTCCAACCAGGACGACAGGCTGCCCGCACTCGGCGACGGCCGCGGCCAGATCCTCGACGTAGTCGCGGATCCGGTACGGCATCCGGGCCGAGTCCTTTGGCGGATGGCCGCGCAGCGCGACGGTCCTCACCTCACGGCCGGCCTGGCGCAGACGCTCGGCGAACTGGTCCCAGCACCACGGCCCGTGCCAGGCTCCGTGCACGAGCAGGATCGTCGTCATGACGCTGACCATAGACGTTCGTACCCGCGATCGCCAGTGCCCGACTACCAGCTACTCGCGCAACTCCTCACCACTAGTCGGTCTACTCCTCGTCACTCGAACAGTTCCTTGACGTTCGTCGCGGTGACGGAACGCCGAATCCAGATCTCGAGCTGGTCCAAGTCGGTACAGGTCGTGATGCGTTCCCGCACCGCCTCCGGCACGTCGATGCGTCGCGCCGCCAGCACCTGCAGCAGGGCCACGATCCGACCGTGAGCCTCACCCTCAGCCTTTCCCTCAGCCTTTCCCTCAGCCTTTCCCTTAGCCTCTCCCTCGGCCCACGCTCCCTCGACCAGTTGCTGGAGCTTGGCGGCGCGCGGATCATCGCGCATGACAGCACTCACGGTTTTCAACTCCCTATGCAGTAGGTCTCGAGCCGGCGGTGTCAGGCCGTCCAACACCACGTGATAGTACAGCTTCGCATCGTCTGGATCGACGCTCTTCAGTGCCATGGCCAACGCTCGTATCACGTCGGCGGCGTCGTCACCGTCGCTGTTGACCCGAGCCGACAGCACCGTGAGCTCGGGATGCTGCTGAGCCACGTCGGGATCGGTCACCCTGGGTATCGCACTCGGCCCGAGCACCAGCGGTCGCAGGATGAAGTCCGGCTCACCCACCGTGATGGGCTCGCTCGCCCACCGGGCGATCCGGTCGCTGGTGCAGATCACTAGCAGCACCGCAGTGCACCGCAGCAGCGCGGCATAGGTCGACACGTAGACTGGCCATGAATACCGCTTGTCCGGGTCGTCGTCCCGCTGAATCTCCACGATGATGCCGAGCGTCGGCACGCTCACCGGACTGTCCCCGCGTGGGCGTCCCCGGCGCCGTTGCTGGCGCGGGATCTGCTCCCCCGCCGACAGCTTGCGCGTCAGGACGATGGCAGCGTCGGCGAAGTACGGCGCTGGCTTGATGTTGGTGAAGTCCACCGACTCGCGGCGAACCTCGTCGAACTCCGGAAGCCGCAGGCCAAGCAGGTCGCGCAGCAACTCGGCGGCGAACTCCGGATGCTTGCGGAAGAGGTCGCTGAGGACCTCGTGCTCTGTCGTTGGCGGCACGAGCCAAACCGTAGGGAGAATCTCGATTCGATGCCGCTGACACACGGATAGGTCGCACCGATCAATTTAGTCCATTGTGGTCTGTGATCGTTCAGCATCGCCCCGTCGCGGCGGCCCGTCGGCGGGCCAACCGACGCGGTCGCGCCGGCGATCAAGGTCAGGCGGTGGGCGGCTCGGCCGTGATCCGGCGCAGATGGATGGCGTGTACGACGCCGAGCACCAGGATCCAGGCGGCCACGACCGCCGCGCCGAGGCCAGCGCTGCTCAACACCACGCGCGAATTGGGATGAAGACTGAAGAAAAGGAGCAGGAACAGCGCCACTGCCGCGAGGCTGGCCATGACCACAGGGATCGTGGGCGTGCTCACCCGGACGCAGGCGCGGATGAGCAGGCCGACCAGACACACGAGCAGCACGAGCCCGAGTTCGCTGAGGCCGTCGCTGTACTTCGCGGCGGTGCTCACCAAGTTGCCGTCGACGTTGACGCGCACCTGTAGGTTGCCGACGGTCACGACTCGATCGAAGAGCGGCATGAGGCCGACGACCGAACCGACGACCGCCAGCGGTGCGTAGAAGCGGGCGTACCATCGCGAGACGGCGGCCCGCCGCAGCGCGACCGGCCGCATGGCGTAACTCTGGCGCACCGACCGGGGCAGCCACGACCGTCCGTCGAACGGCTCGCCCTCCGCCGGCGTGGCCGCAGTCGGCTCGGCCATGGTGCCCCTCCCGTGACAGGCACGTGCTGATCGCGCGACCAGGTCGCGGTGCCATGGTAAGCGTGGCTCGCTACCGGCACCGGCACGCGGGACATTCACGTCGATATAGCGCGATCCGTACGCGCCCTGGCGGAGAGGCCTCACGAAGCCAGATCACGGCGCGGGGATACGGGCTTCGATCTGCTCTCGGGCGTGCGGGCACTCCTCGAACGGCACCGGACAGGACAGGCCGTGCTCGATGAGTTCCTTGGCCGCGGTCGCCCGGGCGATGCGATCAGTGAGCGCGGTCAGGTGCCGCTGCAGGATCTCGGGGTGGTCCATCGGGTTGCCCGTGCCCAACAGCGTGCGCAGTTCCCCCAGGCTGAACCCGACCTCCTTGCCCATCAGGATCAGCGCGACCCGGCGCAGGTCGGCCTCGCGGTAGCGACGCTGCCCGCTGCGGTCGCGGGCGGGGGCCAGCAGGCCCATGCTCTCCCAATGCCGCAACACGTGCGTGGGCAGCCCGAACCGGCGAGCCACGTCGCCGATGCTCCACGCGGCGCTTGACTTCATGTTCACATTAAGGTGCAGGCTGCCCGGCATGAGCAAATCGCACCGCACCCGGCGGGAGGAGCCGGGGCCGTGAACCTGCTGGACCAGTTCCTGCTGACGGCGACGGTGGCCGCCGTCGAGCCCGTGACCCCCCGGATGCGCCGGATCCGGCTGGTGGGGCCGTCGTTGCGCGGCCTGGACTGGAAGCCGGGCCAACACATCCGGATCCGCGTCGACACCCTGTCCCTCCGCTCGTACTCGATATGGGACTACCTCGATGGGGAGTACCTGGACCTCGGCGTGCTGGACCATCCGGCCGACGGCCCCGGAGCGCGCTGGTCGCGGCAGGTCCGCGTCGGGCAGCCGGTGACGTTCACGCGTCCGCAGGGGCGGCTGGTCCTCCGCGACCACGCTCCGTACCACCTCTTCGTCGGCGACATGACGACCGTCCCGGCGTTCGGCGCCATGCTG
>JADGGF010000326.1 GCA_019690055.1 Micromonosporaceae bacterium | reverse complement strand
CACCTATAGAGGGTACGGAGTCCCAAGATCACGAGTTTTCTTGTCCCCAGAGTGCGACCTTGGAGGTTTGTGCCCCCTATTGGGGGGGACAAAGTTCCAAGATCACGATGTTTCGAAGAAGCGGGCCCTAATCGAAAAACCGAGCGAGGTGGACGGGATCGGGGTCGGGGTCGCCGGCCGCCAACGGGGTGAGGTCGGCGAAGACCGTGGCCCCGTCGCAGGCGACGTGCAGCGGGTACCACCGAGGCGCGCCACCGCCGCGCCGGCAGATCCCCTTGATGGTCTGCACGTCGAGCAGCCGGACGTGGGTCGGGTCGGCGACCGCGTTGACGTGCTTCCACCAGGGCGACATGACGTGCAGGATGCCGCCCGGCCGCAGGATGCGGTGACATTCGTCGATCAATGGGAGAAAATCGATCAGATGCTCCAGGACGTGGACCGCGAAGATGCGGTCGACGCTCGCGGTGGCGAACGGGACACCCTCGCGGAGGTCGGCCAGCACCTGCACGGCCGCGGTCGTCCGGACATCGACGCCGATGTTCTGCGGGTACTGCGGGCGGTCACCACAGCCCAGGTCGAGCGCGGTCGGGGCCCGGCCGGCGACGCGGACGCGATCCCAGACGGCGTACACCCCGTCGAGCCGGCCGAGCACGTCGCGGATCAGCTGGAGTTGCGCCGGCTCCTCGACGTCCCCCGTCAGGTGGGCGACCCCGCCGTCGAAGCGGACGGAGACGGCCAGGCCGGCCAGGCGCGTGTCATGCGCGAGCAGGTCGTCGGCGAACGCCGTGAGCGCCTCGTCGCGCAGCTTCAGGCGATCGGGCCCCGGCATGCGGACTCCGGCATCCATTCCGACGACAACCACAACCCTCTACACAACCACAAGCGTCCACACCACAACGTCCACAGGAGCGACAATTGTCTACTGTGGATAGTCACGCTGCCCGGAGGTCAGGGAACCGTCCGGCGATAACCGCGGAACCGTCGGAGATGACCGAGCCTTCGGCCACCGTCGCCACCGGCCACCGCCATCGTAGGCCGAGCCGCGCGGCGTCCGGCCGTACTTAGGCCATTTCCCGGGCCTGCCCACCCGCCGACTGGGCAGCTCCACCCGCCCGGGCGATTACTCCGGTGCTCGCTCCGCGAGCACGGGGCTCGGCCCTTGGATGCGTGGCCTTCCGCGCTTGCGGAGCGGAAGCAGCTTTACCGTCCTCCTCGCTCGGTCGCTGGCGCTCCCTGGATCGTCAGGCCAGGTCCACGCGGCCCGCGGCCAGTTTCCCCGCCTCCGTCGGCAATCGGGTTTGGTCCCGCGCGAGCCGGGTACGACGATACTCGTGGGGACGACGGTGGGCTCGCGTCACGATCTGCTGGTCGACCTGGGGCGGCAGCTCCGAGTCGACGCGATCCGGTGCTCGGCTGCGGCTAAGTCAGGTCATCCAACATCGGCGATGTCGGCGGCGGACCTCATGGCCGTGCTGCTGCAGGGGCACCTGCGCTACGACTTCGCCGCGCCGACGTACGCCGGCAACGACCATCTCGTTCTGTCCAAGGGTCACGCATCCCCGTTGCTGTACGCGATGCTGCGCGCGGTCGGGGTCATCTCCGACGAGGAGCTGCTGTCCTATCGACACCTCGGCAGCCGGCTGGAGGGACATCCCACGCCCCGGCTGCCCTGGGTGGAGGTGGCCACAGGCTCCCTGGGCCAGGGCCTGCCGATCGGCGCGGGGCTCGCCTGGACGGGCAAGCGGCTGGACCGGCTGCCGTACCGCGTGTGGGTCCTTTGTGGAGACAGCGAGCTGACCGAGGGGTCGATCTGGGAGGCGTTCGAGCTCGCCGGGTACGAGCAGCTGGACAACCTCATCGCGATCGTGGACGTCAACCGGCTCGGTCAACGGGGTCCCACGCGCTACGGGTGGGACACGGAGACGTACGCCCGTCGCATGCGGGCGTTCGGCTGGAGCACGATCGAGATCGACGGTCATGATGTGACGCAGATTGATAGCGCGTACGCCGCCGCGGGGGCCGACGGAAGGCCGACCGCGATCCTGGCCCGCACCCACAAGGGCAGCGGCGTTACCGGCGTCGACGACCTCGAGGGCCTGCACGGCAAGCCGCTGCGCGACCCGGACTCGGCGATCGCGGAGCTGGGCGGCCCCCGGCACGTGCCGGTTGAGGTCGTCCGCCCGCCGGAGGGTTCGCGGCCGCACCGCTTCCCGGCCACGACGGTGCCCTGGCCGACCTTCGAGGTCGGGCAGAAGGTGGCCACGCGCAGCGCGTTCGGCAAGGCCCTGGCCGCGCTCGGCGGCTCGGACGGTGAGGTGGTCGTCCTCGACGGCGAGGTGGCCGACTCGACCCGCACGGAGGAGTTCGGCTCCGAGTTTCCGGAGCGGTTCTTCGAGTGCTACATCGCCGAGCAGCAGATGATCGCGGCCGCGGTGGCGATGCAGGTCCGCGGCTGGCGGCCGTACGCGGCCACGTTCGCCGCGTTCCTGACCCGGGCGTACGACTTCATCCGCATGGCTGCGATCAGCCGGGCGAACCTGCGCCTCGTCGGCTCCCACGTGGGCGTGGAGATCGGCCAGGACGGCCCGTCCCAGATGGGGCTGGAGGACCTGGCCGCGTTCCGCGCCGTGCCGGGCAGCACCGTGCTCTACCCGTGCGACGCCAACCAGACCGCCCAGCTCGTGGCGGCGATGGCCGAGCGGGACGGCATCAGCTACCTGCGCACGACCCGGGGCGAGACGCCGGTCATCTATGCGCCGACCGAGCGGTTCACCGTCGGCGGGTCGCGCGTGCTCCGCGCGACACCCGAGGATCGGGTCACGATCGTCGCCGCCGGCGTCACGGTGCATCAGGCGCTCGCCGCCGCCGATCAGCTGGCCGGCGACGGCATCCCGGTCCGCGTCATCGACTTGTACAGCATCAAGCCCGTCGACGGGCAGACGCTGCGGGATGCAGCCCGCGACACCGGCCGCATCCTCACCGTGGAGGACCACCGGCCCGAGGGCGGCCTCGGGGACGCCGTCGCCGAGGCGCTCACCGACGCGGCGACCGTGCCCCGGCTGCGCCGCCTCGCGGTGCGCGCGATCCCGGCCTCCGCCACTCCGGCCGAGCAGCTCGCCGCCGCCGGCATCGACGCCGCGGCGATCGCCCGGGCCGCCCGGGAGTTCGCCGCCACGGCCTGACCGCGTGGCCCAGCGATCGGGGCGCGCCGGCGACCGGGGTCAGACGGCTGACGTCCGATGGCGGCCGGGTCCGAACGCTGAACGCCGACCGGGTCTGACGGCGGACCGGGTCAGATGAGGTGCCAGTCTTCGAACTGACCCTCGTGGGTGCCGGCCGCGTCGACGAGCCGGATCCGCCCGTAGGGGTAGAGCGAGAACTCGAATTTCTCCGCGTCGATGGCTACCGGGAAGCCGTCGAGGCTGCGCCCACCCAGGGTCGAGCGCACCGGGCTGCCGTTGTGGGAGACGACGCGGATCGTGCCCGTACCGGTGCGGGGGAGGCTGAGGCCCCGGGCCGTCCGGACGTACCGGATGTCGCTGGAGCCGCGCCGGAGGCTGCCCTGGTCCATCAGCGGCGTGAAGGCCTCGTAGAGCGTGATGGCTCCGGCCCGGCCCTCGCACTCGAGCAGGATGTCGAGCGCGGGCCGGTACATGTTGATCCGTCCGAAGTGGTCGGCCTGGGCCAGACCGACCGCGATCGCGAGCTCGGGCGAGCGCACCAGGGACCGGTCGTCGGCGGCCGGGTAGGCGTGCACGATCTCGGTGGTCGGTCCGAACAGTTCCGCTAGGCGCGTGCGCACGTACGGCACGTGCGCCATGCCGCCCGCGAGCACGACGACATCGACGCCGGCCGCGAGCTTCTCGATCGGGGCGTGCGCGACGGTGTGGATGGTGCCCGGCGACCGCTCGGTGAGCTTGGCCGCACGCAGGGCCAGGCCGACCGCCGCCATCGCCTCGTCCATCTGCCGGGTGAACGCGGCCTCCAGCCGCTCGCGGGTGTACCAGATCTCGGCCGAGTTGAAGTACAGCGACGAGAAGGTGATCGGCGCCTCGTCCTCAGTGGACAGTTCCAGCTTGACCCGGCGGGCCTCGCGCCGCAGCTCGGCCCGGGCGCTCTCCGGGTTGTCGAGGGCGTCGATGCGGACATCGAGCATGCTCTCCAGGTCCGCGGCGATCGCGTCGTCAAGCGTGTCACCCGCCTGCGGCAGGCCGATGGCCGCGAGCACCGCGACGTCGCGACGGTCGCGCACGTCGAGCACGGCGATGTCCAGCGTGCCCCCGCCCATGTCGAAGACCAGCACCCGGAACCGGTCCGGCCGCGGGGCTGTGTCGCCAGCGAGCCAGGCGATTCCGGCCGCCACCGGCTCGTCGACCAGCGCGTCGAGCTTGACCGGCAGCCCGGCCCGATTGGCGATCTTGACGAGCCGCCGGCGCTGCTCGCCGGTCCACATCGCGGGACAGCCGAGGCGGACCGCGCCGCGCGACCGGACCGGCACCCCGGCTTCCGTGGCCCGCCGGACGGCCTCGGCGAGCAGGGCGATCATCAGCGTGTCGGCCCGCACGTCCTTGGTGTGCGTGACCATGTCCGCCCGGACGAACTGCCGGTCGGCCGTGATCGCCCGTTTGATCGAGAAGATGGGGACGTCCAGCAGCTCGGCCTCCTCGCCGACCACGACCGCCCCGGTGGCGTCGTGACCGACCACCGAGGGCATGAAGCGGGTGCGGCCGTCTCGACCGAGGGAGACCACCTCGGATTCGGTCGCGACCATGGTCGTCGAGGTGCCGAAGTCGAAGCCGATGGTGGGCACGCGGGATCTCGCCACGACACTCCTTGCTCTCGTCGGTTCGGGCGTCCTAGTCCTGGACGACCGGCTTCTCGATCACCAGGTCTTCACCTGGCAGCCGCCAGATATAGCCGGGGCGTACGACAAGAACCCGCGCGCCATCCGGAACGCCGGCGCGCATGGGTTGGTGTCGGGTGCGGTCGAACGCCAGCTCTTCGCCCGCGCGGCCCACGGGCTCCAGGCGCAGCCGCTTCATCCGGGCCCGGACCCGGTGGATGATCGCCTTGGCCGAGGCGCCCTTCGCCACCTGCTCCTCGACATCGATGGCCATACCGGCCAGTTCGCGCGCCGCGTCGAGCTCGACCTGGCGCAGCCGGCTGGCCGGCACCATCTCGTCCGCCGTGGTCGACGGCGGTGTGGCCGACGCCGCTGTCGTGGACGGCGGTGTGGCCGACGCCGCTGTGGTGGACGGCGGTGTGGGCGAGGGTGCTGTGGTGGGCGGCGGTGGGGGAG
>JADGGF010000325.1 GCA_019690055.1 Micromonosporaceae bacterium | reverse complement strand
CGGCGCGGCGCAGACGACGCTCGTGCGCGGATATATCGGACCCCAGCTGGACGTGCTGGCGGGTCCCGGCGCCAAGCGCGGCCGGAAGAAGAACAAGATCCGCTACCTGGTCGACCCCCGGGTGGTTACCGGCACCTCGTGGTTGACCGGGGCCAACGAGGAGGGCCGGCACGCGATCAACGTGGTGGCCGGCCGCGACTTCGTGCCCGACGGCACGATCGAGGCGGCGGAGGTCCGGCCAGGGGACCCGTGCCCGCGGTGCGGGGGTGAGCTCGCCCTCCGCCGCGGCATCGAGATCGGCCACATCTTCATGCTCGGCCGCCGGTTCTCCGACGCGTTCGGGCTCGATGCGCTGGGTCCGGACGGCAAGCCGATCCGGATCACGATGGGCTCGTACGGTATCGGGGTGTCCCGGCTCGTCGCCGTGATCGCCGAGCAGCACCACGACGAGAAGGGCCTGGTCTGGCCGGCCGTGGTCGCCCCGGCTCACGTGCACATCGTCGCCACCGGAAAGGGTGCCGACCACCTCGCCGCCGCGCTCACGCTCGGCGAGGCGTTCTCGGCTGCGCGGGTGGACGTGATCGTGGACGACCGCCCAGGCGTCTCGGTCGGCGTCCGGCTCACCGACGCCGAACTCATCGGGGCGCCCTGGATCATCATCGTCGGCCGGCGCCTGGGCGAGGGCCTGGTCGAGGTGCGCCAGCGCGCCACCGGCCAGACCCAGGACATGCCGCTCGCGGACGTGGTTGGCCAGGTCACGCAGTGGGTCGGCCGGGCCGAGTGAGTCGGCGCGACGCCCGGCTGCACGGCGGCCGGGCCGTAACCCGGCCGGCTGTCACCCGGACTAACGTATTCAGACGGTTCTCACTCGAACGGGTGACCCCGTACGGTCACCCACTCGGGCCGCTCAGGCAACGACGAGATAACAGTTCATCCGTTCTACTGAGCCGGATTCGGGCGACATTGGGCAAACTGGGGGCAGTCCGCACGGGCAACGCCCGGGAAACCTGAATCCACCTCAGACGCCTTGGATGGGTGCGTGCAGATCGAGATCTATGCCGACGTCGTCTGCCCGTGGTGCTACCTCGGCAAGCGCCGGCTCGAAGCGGCACTGGCGGGATCGCCGTTCGAGGAGGCCGTCCTGCGCTGGCGGCCGTTCCAGCTCGACCCGGACGCCCCGCGCACGAGCGAACCGTTGATGGCGTGGCTCGCCCGCCGGTTCGGTGGTCGGGAGAACGCCCGGGCCGCCGCCGAGGACGTGACCCGGATCGCCGCCGAGGAGGGGCTCACGTTCGACTACGACCGCGCGGTGATCGCCAACACCTTCGACGCCCACCGCCTGCTCTGGTTCGCCGACCAGCCCGAGGCTGTCTTCTTCGGGGCCACCGCCGACACCCAGTCCGAACTCGTCGAGGCGCTGCACCGGGCGCACTTCACCGACGGCCTGGACGTGGCTGACCACGACGTCCTCGTCGCGCTTGCCGCCGGCGTCGGCCTCGATCCGGACCGCGTGGCGGCCCTGCTCTCCTCCCGCGAGGGCACCGCCGACGTCCGCGGTCACGTCGCGCGGGCGCACGACCTGGGCATCACCTCCACGCCGACCTTCGTCTTCGCCGGCACGTACGCGGTGACCGGAGCCCAGGGCGTCGAGACGATGTCGTCGGTGCTCGCCGAGGTGGCCCGCCGGGAGCGACTCGCCCCGACCGCCGCCCACATTCCCCGCCAGCGGACCGCGCCCACGGCCGGGCTGTGGCCACCCGAGCCGGCGGGTTGGGACGGCGACGCCCGCGTCGGCTGACCGCCCGTGGACGCGTTGAGCGGCCAGGGTCGCTGGCTGCCGGTGGTGCTCGTCGCGGTCGGCGCGCTTCCCGTCGCCGGCCTGCTCGCGCGGGGACTCGTCGAGTGGCGGGTGCGCGGCGGTGTGGAGCGGCGGGAGGCCTGGCGATGCTCGCTGGCCGAGGTCGGCATCATCGTCGGCACCATTCCCTGGCTGTGGATGATCCTCACCCCGCTACCGGGCGACGGGCTGGTCCACCTCGTCCCGTTCGAGGACCTGGCGGGCCAGTTTCACCATCCGCCGCTGTGGGTCGCCTTCCAGATCGGCGGCAACCTGTTGGTCTTCGCTGCGTACGGCTTCCTCGCCCCGGTGCGGTGGCCCATCCATCCACTGTGGGTGGTGGTGACCGCCGCCGGCGCGTCAGCCACGGCCGAGACGCTGCAGTGGGCGCTGCACCTCGGTCGGGTGGCCTCGGTCGACGACGTGCTCGTCAACGCCGCTGGCGCCGGCCTGGCCGCCCTGTGCTCCCGCCGCTGGTGGCGGCGCACCGCCACTCCCGGCCCTGCCGCCTGAGGAATGACGGCCTCGGGCCGCGTGGATCTGGACTGACGAGCGAGGGCCAGGGTTACTGCGCGAGGTGCTTGAGGCCGTCGAGGTCGGTGATGACGACCTGCAGCCGCCCGGTCCGGATGAACCCCTCCTGACGCAGCGCCCGCAGCGCCTTCGTCACCGCCTCCCGGGACGCCCCGATCCAGCCGGCCAGCTCATCCTGTGAGAGCGGAAGGTTGATGAGCAGACCATCGTCGCTGGGTACGCCGAACCGGTCGGCGAGCTCGACCAGCCGCGCGGCCACCCGCCCGGTCGTGTCGAACGCGCCGAACTCGATGCGCTTGCGGTCGGCATCGCGCAGGCGCCGGGTGAGCTCGCGCATGAGCAGGAACGCGACCCGCCCGTGCTCCAGCAGGTGCCGCTCGAACTGCGCGGACGGGATCGCGAGCGCGGTCACGGACTCGAGCGCGGTCACCGTCGCCGACCGCGGCCCACCGTCGATCGCGGAGAGTTCGCCGAGCAGCGCGCCCGGGCCGCGGACCGCGAGCACCACCTCATTCCCGGAGGCGGTGTCCGAAAAGACCTTGACCCGACCCGATCGCACGATGATCACCGAGGCCGACTCGGTGCCCTCACGGAAGATCACCGTGCCGCGCCGGAACCGATGACGGCGTCCGACGGCCTCCAGGGCGGCCTGTTCGTCGGGCCGCAGGAGATCCCAGAACTCCCGGCTCATCGGCGCCCGCCGATCGTCATGCCAGAACGGGGGTCGAGGCCGGCTCGGTGTCCGCTCATGCTCGGTGTCCGCTCATCGCAGGCCCTGCACCACCCAGGCGCGTACCTTCTGCCGGCGGCCCGCCACCTCCAGGTCACCGATGAGCTCCGCCTGCACCTGGTCGCCGAGGGCCTCGCGGGTGGCGTCTCCGATCACCACCTGTCCCGGCTGCGCGATGCTCTGCAGCCGGGCGGCGACGTTGACCGCGTCCCCCATGGCGTTGAAGCCCCGCAGCGACTCGCTGCCGATGTTGCCCACGAGAGCGGGGCCGGTGTTGGCCCCGACCCGGAACCGCGGCCAGTCCGGGTGGTCCTGCGCCACGAGCCGTACGGCCTCCTGCATCGCCAGCGCGGCCCGGACCGCCCGGGCCGCGTGGTCGGGTTGGCGGGCTGGCGCGTTGAACAGCGCGAGCAGCGCATCGCCGACGAACTGGATGACGGTCCCGCCGTTGTCGAGGATGCACGGCACGGCGACGGCGTAGTAGCGGTTGAGCATCTCGACAATCGCGGGCGGGTCCACCGCCTCGGAGAATGTCGTAAATCCCCGAAGATCGGCGAAGACCGCGGTCACCTCGACGACCTGGCCGCCGAGCGCCGCCTGGCTCGGGTCGGCGAGCAACGCGGCCGCGACGTCGGGCGACAGGTACTGGCGGAACAGCGTCGACAGCTCGGCGTAGAGCCGGGCGTTCTCCAGGCCGATCGACAGCTGGTTGGCCAGGGCGGCGCGTAGCTGCGGCGGGCCGCCCGGCGGAATCGACACCTCGCCGGCCAGCCGACCCTTGACGGTCAGCGGCAGCGCGTCCGGATCGCGCTCGGCACTCGCGGCCAATGCGTTCGTGACCGAGGCGCTCGTGACCGCGGCGCTCGTGCCCGAGGTATTCGTGTCCGCCAGCAGCCGGACCCGTACGTCACCGAACGACTCCTTCACCGCCGCCGTGGCGGACCGGAGGAACTCCTCCTCACCGGCGGCTGTCCCTGCGCCGAGCTCTGCAGCGCGCGGACCAACTCCTCCAGGGCCGCCTCGTACCGCTGCCGCACCTGCCGGATGGTCCGCTCGGCCGCGAGCGCGTCGAAGAGGCCGGCCGCGGTCCCCTCCCGGCGGTACTGCACGTAGGCCGAGTACGCGACGAAGAGGAACGCGAAGGTCAGGATGAGGTGCCACTCCCACCACGACAACCGCCACTTGTCGGCCAGCGTGACCGCGACCAGCGCCTCAGCCAGCAGGACGAAGGCGGTGACGATCGACATGAGCACCGCGCTCGGGTTGCGCCGGTACAACCGGTAGAAGCGAAATGCCGCGACCACGTACAGGACCACCCCGGCCAGGCTGACGAAGACCATCGGCCCCTCGACGTCCCGGGTCTGCGTCTGCCGGTTCAGCGGCGGCAGGTGCAGCAGCGACACGAACACCCAGGCGAGCAGCAGCGTCGCCAGGCCGAGGCGCAGCCCCTGGCGCCACCGCACGGCGTCGGTGACCAGCCGCGAGGTCGACAGCGCGGCCAGCACCGAGCCGATGACCAGCCCGACCGTCATGGCCAGGTCGAACCCGGCGTTCGGATGGCCGATCAGCACGCCCGGGGTGGCGAGCGCGTGCGCGAGGAGGAAGCCCGCCGCCGCGAGGAACACCAGCGAGACCAGGAACAGTCGACCGTCCTGGCGCCGGTCGGCGGCGCGGCTCATCACGGCGCCGATCACCACGTTCACCGCCGCCACCGCCGCGACCAGCCAGAAGTGGGCGCCGTGGTGCTGCCAGAGCAGGTCCGCCCCGGGGGTGGACACCAGCAGCCAGAGCCCGGCGATCGGCAGCGCGAGGTGGACCAGCCAGACCACGACTCGCGCCACCGATGACCTCCCTCCATCCGGCCCGGGCGTCCGCGGACCAGCCTCCATCGCACGTGTGCGTCTTTGGACTCACAAGCATGCGGCTTGTGGCCGCCGGCACCCACGGACGTGGGGCTTGTGCGTCCTTGGACGCAGACACGCTACGACAGCCGGCGGTGTCATGGGCACGACCGGCACCGCGTCGCGGGCCGGCCGTGGACCCAGCGATCAGGAGTTGGCACATGAAGGTGAAGACACCGTTGGTCACGCTCGGCGTCGGGCTGGTCGTGGCCGCCGCCATATTGGCTGTCAATATCAGCATCAATCGGGATGTAGGTGACGACACTGCGGCGGCGCCCGCCGCGACCACCACCCCGCCCGAGGCCGAGGCGACCACACC
>JADGGF010000324.1 GCA_019690055.1 Micromonosporaceae bacterium | reverse complement strand
ACCAACGTCAGCACCGGCGGATCGGCGGCCAGCGCGGCGGCGATCGCGGCGGCGGCGGCCGCCCGGGCGGCCACGGTTGCGGGAACGGCGTGCAGGTCCACGAAGCCGTTCCTATCACGGGCGGCACCGACCGTACGGATCGGTTTCCGTACGGCCGGTGCCCCAGCAGACGTGAATCAGAACTTGTCGCCGCCGGTGAACCGCTGCTCGAGCAGGTCGGCGGTGCCGATGACGAGGTGCAGCGGCTGCTCGAACTCGGCGATGCTCAGGTCGGCCAGCGGCACCGAGTGGCGGAAGGTGACGAGGTCACCCGAGCTGGCGAGACCGCCGACGACCGTGTTGCCGACCGTGCGCACCAGCGCGGCGAGGTCGACCTGCCCGATCTCGCCGATCGGCGACTCGATGTGAATCCACTCCGAGCCGTTCGCGGCGAGCGTCAGGCGCCAGATGATGACGACCTGGGAGCGCAGGTTGTCGGTCTCGAAGATGAGCTTCATCATGTCGTCGCGTTCATCCGCGACCTTGTACCGGTTGTGGACGTACGCCTTCAGGTCGCTCCACGTGGCCATGATTCTTCAGTCCTCCCTCTGTGGATTCGACAAACCGGCGCACACCCTATCCCGGCAGCGCAAGCCGCGCCGGCCCGCCACGCGGAGCGGCTCACCGTGGTTGGTCGGCGCGGTCAGTGGGCAGCTGCCCGGGAGCGTCCACGATGGCCCGGGCCACGACCGCGGTCGACCCGAGCACGAACCCCTCGGGCGTCTGCTCGAAGCCCTCGGGTGACGGTGGCGTCGTCCCCGGCCCGAACGGGTCCTTCGCGTCGGGCGTGACGAGAACCCGGTAACCGAGGAACTGCAACGTTTGTCTGTCGAAGATCACCTCTCGGCGGAGACCGGCGTCGGTGCGGGCGATGGCGATGCCGGGCCGACCCAGCGCGTCCTTGACGTCGTGGACGACCTCGATGCCGGGGATGCGGGCCGCGGCCTGGTAGAGCGCCGTGGCGAGGTCGGGCGGCACGATCGGCTGGATGATGAGGTCAATGATCGTCGCGAACGCCCGGTCCGGGTTGGGACCCTTGACGCCGAGCTTCCAATAGATCTTCAGCAGGAGCAGGTCGGGATCGGTGGGCAGCGTGGCCAGGTACCGCAGGGTCGGCCGGTGCAGGTCCGGGTTGAGCGTGGGGTCGATTCTGACGTCGTGGCCGGCCGGCCCTTCGCGGAGCAGGCCCGGACGGGAGCCGTCCACCGAGAGCCAGACCTGGCGCTGTTGCGTCTGGGGCGGGTACCAGCCGATCGGGCCGTCCCGGTCGGAACCGATGAGGCCGTAGCCGCCCCAACCCTCATACGTCTCGAAATAGATGAACTGGTCATCGCGGATCTGGTCCAGCGGCGGGATGTCGGTGCTGTTCGCCGCCACGAGCGCGATGCGGTGCAGCAGGTCGCCCGCCTCGGTGCGCCCGGCCCAGAACTTGCCCACGCCGAGGAGGAAGGCGCTCGTGAGCCACAGCACCATGACGAAGGCCAGGCCGCCGCCGACCAGGGCCGGGACCAGGCGCCGCCGACGACGGGGCCGTGGTGGCGTGGCCGGCGCCGCAAGCGTCATCTCTCGGTCCTGAATGTCGGCTTCGCCCGACGTGATCTGCTCCATGAAGGTCTCCCGGAGTCGGTGCAGGCGGCCCTCGGGAGGCTCGTGGCGAGCCGGGTCCGGCAGCAGGCGGGCCAGGGCGCGAACGTCGTCAGTCATTGAGTGCCTCCGCCAGCGGGCCGCGACGCCACGATCGGGCGTCCACTGTCTACCTGTCGGAGTGTCGGGCTGGGTTCCCCGCGCAGCCGCATGAGCTTGCGCCGGGCGCGGGCCAGCCGGGACTGTACGGTCCCGATCGGCACGCCCAGCGCCTGCGCCGCGGACGCGTAGTCCAGCTCGGCCCACACGCACAGCGCGATCACCTCCCGCTCGGCTGGTCGCAGCGCGGCCAGGGCCGCCCGGACGCTCGCGAGCTCCCGCTCGCCGTCGAGCTGGGCGGCGACGTCGTCGGCGAAGTCCGGCGCCTGGTCGCGGGTGGTGAGGCGGGCGAGCAGGTCGCGGTCCCGGCGGTTCCGGCGGTCGAGATTGCGCACGACGTTGGTGGCGATCCCCAGCAGCCAGGGCAGTAACGATGCCCCGTCGGCATCGATGCGACCCCGCTGCCGCCAGGCGTGCAGGAACGTCGTCGACACCACGTCCTCGGCGGCGAGGCGATCCCCGGTCAGCCGCAGGCCGTGCCGGTAGACGGCGGGGGCGTACGCGTCGAAGAGCTCCCCGAACGCCTGGGCCTGGCCCGCCCGCAGCCGGGCCCGCAGACTCTGCTCCACATCAGGTACCTGTCCGCCGGGCCGTCCGAGTTCCCGAAGACGCCAGGTCGACGGTCAGCGGCGCAAGCGGCGTATGAGGAGGATGCACGGCAGGACGACCGCCGCGGTGGCGCCCCAGAAGACCGCCGCCGCGATGCCCTTGGTCGCAACGTCGGAGTCCGGATCGGTGATCACGAAGTGGGTAGCCAGCGCGCTGAACAGGGTGCACATCACCGACAGCACGCCGAGCACGATCGCTCCCGCGACCATCAACCCGCGGGATCGGGGAGGCCCGTCGGGCCGCTGGCTGTCCGCCTTGGTCGGTTTGGGTGGTCGGGGGATCGCCTCGGGATCGCGGGCCGGCATCCGGACGACGGTGCCCGGAGGGACCGAGCCGTCGATGCGGGCCAGGGTCGCCGCGTCGACGGGGTAGAGCGTGGGCTCCACCTGGCACGTGATGCCGTCGTGGCCAATCAGCATCCGCCCGCCGTCCGGCCAGGCGAGCAGCACCGCGGTCTGTGCGAAGTGGACGGTAGCGGCGCCCTCGGGCCGGGTCGTCGAGACGCCGGCGGGGCCGACCACAAGCGCGCGCGAGCTGTCACCGCGCATCGCGTACCGCACGCCGTCGACGACGGTCTCCGACTTCGTGGGGGCGGCGACGAACCCGGCCCAGTCGGCCCCGTGCCCGTTCGGCGTCATGAGCAGCCCGGCGGTGAACGCCCGCTCCGCGACCTGTTTCACATCGTCGGCCGTGACCGCCTCGATGTCGCGCAGATGCTGTTTGATGTCCGGCACCGGTGACCCGATCAGGATGTTGAACGCCGCCATGGGCAACCGGTGGGCCTCGGCGTCCGGGTCGCGCAGGCTCTCGGCCGCCTTGGCCCGGACCCCATCGAGGTCGGCCTGGTCGACCGTGCCCCACCGCAGCTTCGCCAGGACGTCGACGAAGGCGCCGAGCGCGGCCGCCTGCTTGTCCGGGTGGGCGTCGGCGAGGGCCACCACCGCGGCCTGCTCCGTGTCGATGGGGTCGTAGTCGGTCGCCACCGTGTACGAGTAGCCGCCTTCCTGCCGCAGGGCCCGGAACAGCTCGTGCTCGAGCACGCCGGTGAAGACCTGGGCGGCCGCCGATCGGGGTACGTGGGTGTGGAAGGCGACCGTCCGGGGCGGTCCACAGAACCAGGCCGGTGTCCGGGGCAGGGCGCTGGTCAGCGCGGGCAGCGGCGCGCGGGTGCCGGCCGGCAGGTTCAGCCGCAGGTTCTCGGGCACGTCCATGCCGGTGAACCACAGCACCGCGTTGTCCCGGGTGAAGTAGTGGGCGGCCCAGGCCCGGATATCGTCCGCGGCGACCTCGTTCAGGCCCCACTCCGGGTAGCTGAGCACCCCGTACCCGCGGGCACCGTAACGCCACAGGGGGAGCTGCTCGATGGGGGAGTGCGAGCGGCTCGACGACTCCGTGCGCAGGATCTCCTTCTCCACGTCGAGGCGATGCAACGGCAGGTCGTGCAGCGCGGCACAGACGTTGGTGAGGTACTCCGCGATGGACTCCGGCGAGCCCTGCGAGAAGAAGTGGGTGACGGTCGCCCCCGTCGTGCCGTTGTAGTGGTAGTCGGTCACGCCGAGCCGGTGCAGGGCCAGATGCTCGACGAGGTGCGTGATCCCCGAGCGGGCCAGCGTCTCATCGGCCCGACCGACGCGGAAGGTGATGCCGCCGCGGGCCGGGCCGCTCCCCGGGGCGAGCAGGGTGGGAATCCCATCGACGACAGTCTGTATGATCATCCTCGCTCCAAGGCTCGGGCCCGGTTGCGCACGAAGACGGCCGCGGTGTTGTTGTCGAGGTACTCCCACCCCGCCTCGCTGGCGCACGGGCCGAGTTCGAGGAAACAGCGCTTGGCCAGCGCCCACTCCTCGAGCAGGCTGAAGGCCAACGCGAACATGCTCATGGCGTAGACCCAGCCGAATCCCCGATCGAAGCTCGGGTGCAGCACGCTGCGCTCGGCCGCGGCCATGATCTCCTGCCGGACCGCCGGAATGGCGAAGTGCTCCTTGATCTTTCTCGTGGACTCGCCGAGGCAGTGTTCCAGGTGCCCAGCGACGACGAGCGCCGCGTTGGGGGCGCCGGGCGGGGCGGCGGCCGCGCACTCGGCGGCGAAGGCGTGCATGACGGGGAGACTCCCGTGCCACTTCGGGCACAGCTCCTGCAGGAGCGATCGCTGCGCCACCAGGTTGTGCGGGTCGTGCCGCGTCACGTGGTCGTAGCGGCGCCGAGTCTCCGCCTGGCCGAGCCCCAGGCCGCGCGCGATCGTCACCCGTTCGGCCCAGGCCGGGACGAAGCTCGGGTCGCGCGCGCAGACCCAGATGAGGATCTGCTCGGCCTCGCGCAGATGCTTGTGAAAGGCCTCGAACTGGGCCGCGCTGACGTACCGGGCGAAGTGGCCGGTACGGATCTCCCAGCCGATGCGGACCAGCCGGGCGGCGTACATGGTGGTCGCCACCAGGTCCTCGGGATCGCGTTCGATGACCGTCTTGAGGAACTTCTCGGATCCCGACATCTCGTCGGCGGCGCCCATGATGTACTGCCGGCCCCGCCAGTCCGTCGCCGCGTCGTAACGGGCGCGAAACGCCGGCCAGTCGCCGGCCTGGATCGCGTCCTCGGCCGCGGCGACCTCGGGGTAGGCCGAGCGAGGGCGAAAGTCCGGGGTGAAGTCAGCCATGGTGCGGACACGATAGTGAATGGGCGATCTTCGCCGCTACCCGCATGTTCATCGATGCCGCTGGTTGTCACGCACGGTTACTCGACCGTGGTTGGCCCGGTTGCGGACGACGCTCCGTAGCGGTACAGCCACCTCCGCTCAATGACTACGGGGTCCGCTGGGTGGGCAGATGGGTGGCCGGCGGGGTGGCCCACGGCCCGCCGAGCGCGGCGGCGGATTCGGTTCGCCCGGCCTCGGATGAACCGGGGGCAGTCTCCGGCCCCGTCTGCTGGGCGACCGGGCTGGCC
>JADGGF010000323.1 GCA_019690055.1 Micromonosporaceae bacterium | reverse complement strand
GCATCGGGCTTCGACCATGCGCTCGTGCGCACGGCCTCACGACGCCGGTCCGCTACTTACTGCTATCCATCAATAGATCCGCAGATCCCAGGCGTTCAGCGTGCCGTCCACGAGTTGTACGGCGTGTGCCCGACCGCGACCGCGGAACCGTGAGTGGCTCCTGCCCCGGCCTGCGGCCGGCCGGCGGTCTCGTCAACGGGCTGCTTCTGCCCCGGGCGCAGCGTGGCTGGATAAACTGCTCGCGTGCTTGGCGCCGAAGGACTCGAGCGTGAGGATCGCGACCTCGCGGCACTGGCGGTGCTCGCGCTGCTGTCCACGGGCCCCCGGCATCCATACGACCTTCATCGACTGCTGACCGACACGGGCAAGCGTTTCGTCACCGGGCTGCCGCGCAGTCTCTATCACGCGGTGGACAAGCTGGAGCGGGCCGGTCTCATCCAGCCGGTCGGCGTTCAGCGCCAGGCCGGGCGTCCCGAGCGGACGGTGTACGGCCTCACGAACGCGGGCCGGGACGAGGTGCGCCGGCGGGTCGAGCTGCTTCTGGCTACTCCGACAGCGGATGCGGATGTCACCTACGCCGCGTTGTCGTTCTTCGCGGTTCTGACGAAGGAGCAAGCGGTCACCGCCCTGCGGGCGCGCACCGCCGCCCTCAGCGCCGGCATCGCGCAACTCGAGTCGGACCTCGCCGGTGCGGCTGATGTCCACCCGCTCCTGCTGGTCGAGTCCCAGTTCGAACTCGCCCGACTGCGGGCCGAGCGGGCCTGGATGACCGGGATCGCCGATCAGATCCAGTCGGGGAAACTCGAATGGCTCGATGCGATCCCGGTCGACCGCCCCGCGTCCTGAGGTTCCTGGGTGAAGGAAAGCGGGCCTCCCGAGTCCGTCGACGCTGGCGCGCCCCAGCGGGATGATGAACAGGTTCCGCACGCCGAGGATCCGTGCCTGCGCGATTCGAGGGTCGTCAGTCCAGACGGTCAGGTTCGGCGCCGAGCGCCGGTGACCTCGATCGCTTGCCGGGCGAGCGAGTCGTCGGCAACGACATCGAGGATTGTCGCGGCGAGGTCCGCGCGGGTCAGCTCGTTGGCTCCGCCTGCGAAGTCGTGGCCGTCCGGCATCCGCACAACCGACCCCACGGCCGGCTTGTCGACCAGGCGGTTGGCGCGCACGATCCGCCAGTCCAGCCCCGACTCGCGTACGACCCGCTCCATGTTGCGGGCATCCGCGTACGCATGGCGCAGGACCCAGCGCACCACCGCGAGCGCCAGGCGCGGTTTCGTGGCGACCAGCGCGTGGCTGCTGGTGACGACGAGTCGGCGCACGCCCGTTTCGCTCATCACCTGCACGAGGTTGCGGGTCACCCGCTCCGCGAGCGTCGTCGGCTTCAGGTCAGGTGCCGCGACGATCGAGATGACCGCGTCGTGACCGGTGATCCCAGCGAGGTCGTCGGCGACCAGTCCATCGCCACGTACCACGTCAAGGCGTGGATGGGTGATCGTGACGGCCTCGGGGCGCCTTGTAAACGCCGTAACACGATGACCACGCTCCAGCGCCTGCTGGACCACAAGCCGCCCGGTGCGGCCGCTCGACCCGACAACGAACAGTCTCACTCCGCTCCCCTCTCCTCTGGTCGATAGTGCAGATTGCACTATCGCATGTTGCCATATGAGTCAAGGGCAGTCGAGAACACGATGCGGTGAGATCGTCGGGAACTCGGGAGGTCAGGGCTCTTCGCTGTCGCCGACACCGCGGTCGACTATCGCCTGTCCATACATCGACAAGAGGCGACCAGAACTCCGTCCACTTAGGACTATTGCTGGGCGGGCCTGTCCGCGGACCTGCCCAGGGTCGCCGTCTCGGCGGGGAGTGGGTTCAGGCCACACGTGCTGTCGGGCGGCGTCGGGGCCGGTATCGACCACGAACACTGCCGCCCGCCCGGCCGACGGCGGGGTCGATAAAGCGACGCTCACGGTAGCGAGACTCACGCGGCGACTTCCGCCAGCGCGGCCGGGCCGGTGACCGTGTCCAGGCGTCAGGGCCTCAGGACGATTTTGCCGGTGGTACGGCCGGTCTCACTCATCCGATGCGCGGCGGCGGCCTCGGCCAGCGGGAAGACCCGCTCGACGTGGACCCGCAGCTTGCCGGCCTGCACAAGCTGGACCAGCGCCTCGAGGCCGGCGCGGTCCGGCTCGGCCAGCAGGAACCGGCCACCGGCCGCGACAACCTCCTGCGCGTCGGCGCTGTTGAGCGCGATGATAGTTCCGCCCGGCCGCAGGGTACGGCGCAGTGCCGGCACCTGCCCCGCCACCGTCGCGATCGCCAGGTCGATGTCCCGCACGACGTCGCCGGGGTCATCGGTGTAGTGATCGATGACCTCGTCGGCGCCGAGTCCGCGCACGAACTCGTGCTTGGGTGCGCTGGCCGTTCCGATGACGTAAGCGCCGCGCGCCTTGGCGATCTGCACAGCGAGATGGCCGACACCGCCGGCGGCTGCCGGGATGAGCACCCGTTGACCCGGCTGTATGTCAGCGGTCTCGACCAGCACCTGCCAGGCGGTCAGCCCGGCCAAGGCCAACCCGCCCGCCTCTTCGGCGGTCAACTCGGGTGGCTGGTGGGCGAAGTGACGCGCGGGTCCGGTCACGAACTCGGCGTACGCGGCCGCCTCGCGGGGAAACTTCGGCATGCCGAACACCGCGTCGCCGACCTCGAATCGGGTGACTCCGGCTCCGACCGCAGCAACGACGCCGGCCAACTCCCAGCCCACCGTGAACGGTGGGGTACCGAGGAAACTGCCGCTGGTGCGCACCTTCCAGTCGACAGGGTTGACGCCGGCCGCCCGCACCTCCACCAGGATCTCGGTCGGCCCGGGAACCGGCCGGTCCGCCTCGACATACTCGAGTACCTCGGGCCCGCCGAGGGATCGCTGCAGGATCTTCCTCATGTGCTCACACACTACAAGGCGATCACCGTGACCCTGTCCGGTCGTGCTTGCCCACCCGCCGGGTTGGCGGGACCGACCCCACCGCGGACGACGTGCTGGCCGAATGGTAGCTCCCCGACGCTGGGACTCGAAGCCCGAGCCCGCGGATTACGAGGATCAGCCAGCGCCGTGGTCAGACGCGCTCACCCAGGTCAGCGGGCTGACCGTCAGTAGCCGAGGTTGAGCGCGACGGCTCGGTTGCCGTCACCGCTGCTGTCTCGGAGGGCGGTGACGCTCGCTCGCGGCGTGTCCCGAGGAGCGTCAGATGTACAAATTCGCCCAGCATCCACGGTGTCCGCGACTGCTTGTCGCTAGGCTTTCCAGGAACCGTGAATGCTGGTCTGATGTTGGTTGGTGGCGAGGTCGAGGATGAGCCTCATGCCGAGCCAATGCATCCGGGACAACAGCAGCGGACGACGTATCTACCCAATGCGATACGTGAATCAATAGATGTCAGGTAGGTGAGGGTGCCATCGTCGTACGTGGTGACAGGCGGCGGCCGCGGAGTGGGCCGAGCCGTCGTGGAGCGGTTGGTTGCGGGCAACGGTCACGTGGTCGTGATCGAATTCGATCCGGCGGCGCTGGCCTGGGTCGAGCATCATCCAGCCGCCGAGCGGATCGAGCCAGTGCTCGGTGACGCTGCATCCGAATCCGTCACTGCAGTGGCGATAGAGCGCGCACGGAGACGCGCACCACTGGCCGGCTGGGTGAACAACGCCGCCATCTTTCGCGACGTGACGCTGCACGAAGCTGACTTGCCAACGGTGCTGGAGTCCATTCGGCTCAACGTCGACACGGCGGTGGCTGGATGTGCAGCGGCCGTGCGGGAGTTCCTCGCCGCCGGGACGCCCGGAGCGATCGTCAACGTGTCATCACACCAATCAACGCGTCCCGTTCCCGGTTGCCTGGCATACGCGACGGCTAAGGCCGCCATCGAAGGGCTCACCCGTGCTGTCGCCGTCGACTACGGGCCATACGGGATCCGCGCCAACGCCGTCGCGTTGGGCACGATCGCCGTCGAGCGCTACCGCTCCGACGTCGAACGACTTGACCCACAGGCCGGCCAGCAGTGGGCACGGGCGATCGAGCACCTGCACGCTCTGGACAGAGTGGGCGAACCGGACGAGGCCGCCGCCACCATCGTCTACCTCCTCTCGGACGATGCCAGTTTCGTCACAGGCGCGGTGATCCCCGTCGACGGCGGACGCGGAGCACTCGGCCGCGAACCGGCACTACCCGAGAAGCGACGTGACAGCAACGGCTGACCGGCCGCGTCGCCGTCGGCAACCTGTCGAAGATCCTCGCCCAGCTGCGTGAGCAGCTTCGTGGAGCGCACTGTGATGGACGTGCTCGGTCACTCACCGATCGCAGTGATCATGAGCATCTATGGGCATGTGATCACGTTATGCAGCGGTTGGCGGCCGAGGAGGTCGACGGGGCGCTGATGGGCGAGGAGGACGGCGAGCCAGCGATACGAGACCCTACGACGCGGCTGCTGTCAGCGGGCGGCGGGCGCCACCAATAGAAAAGCGACCTCGCCAAACTGCCGAGGTCGCGTGTGGTGCGCCGCCAGGGACTCGAACCCCGAACCCGCGGATTAAGAGTCCGCTGCTCTGCCAGTTGAGCTAGCGGCGCTCACGGCAACGGCACACACCGTAGCACACTCGGCGGCGAGATCCACAACGAATACCCCCGGCCGGCGAGTCGGACGCCGGTCACTGAACCGCCTAACTGTGATATACGCGGGCATACCGGGCGCGCCGGCTGGTGGTACGTCGCGGTTTGCGGGGTTTTCGGCCGCCGCCCACGGGTAGCGTGGACGGCGTGAGCGAGAGCAGGAAGCACCCGCCCCGCCTCGACGAGAACCTCGAGCGCGGTGTCGAAGGACACCTGCAGGGATCGCCACCGGGCGGGCGCGCCGAGGACTGGCGGGAGCAGGAGCCGCCCATGGAGGGCGAGCCCGACGTCACGGCCCGGCCCGAGGCCGACGAGATCTCCCGCTCGGACGTGCCGCTGGTCATGACGCCGCGGGAGATCGAGGCCCGCTCCCGGTTCGGCCGGTACCTGGCCCGCACCACGTTCCCCGCGAAGCGGGAGGACCTGCTGCGCAACGCCCGCGAGTCCAAGGCTCCGGAGGACATCCTCGAGGACCTGCGCCGGCTGCCCGAGAACGAGACCTTCGAGACGGTGGCCCGCGCCTGGGCCGCCCTGGGTCGCTCCGTGGACCAGCGCTTCTGACCGGCCCCGACAAGCGGGCGCGACCGGGTGGGGCGACGGCCGTACGGTCAGCGGCAGCTGTACGGTCAGCGGCGGTAGTACGGCGACCAGCGCAACAGTGCGGCGCGGGCGAGCGGGGCG
>JADGGF010000322.1 GCA_019690055.1 Micromonosporaceae bacterium | reverse complement strand
ACGGCCCGCGCAGCCGGGCTCGTCCGCTGGCTGCGGGAGGCCGGACGCCGGCGCTGACGCGTCGTCGTGCTCGTCGCACCCGCACGGCTCCGGGCACCGTTCGCAGTGGTAGTCATGGATCTCCCTCGAAGAGAAGCAACAGGAGGAAAGAGGGGAGTGAGTAACGACCGCAGACCGTCGTTCGTGGACGGTCGGGTGAGTAGGGCCAGGCGAGGGCCTCGTGACGAAAGTCCTTGTCGGAGAAGGTCCCTGGCGGGCTCACAGCCATCACATCATCAGGGACGACGCAAGAGTAGCACCCGATCGAGCCCTCCGGCAACCGTTACCACCGCATCGGCGCGTCGGTCAGCGGAAGAGGGTGATGAGAGCGACCGTGGCCGTCGTCACGAGTCAGCGACCGACCCTCGCCACCATCCATTGTGGATGGTTGGTGGCTCGGACAGTGAGCGTACAATGCGGACACGCTGGTCGACGCGCACCACCCCTCGCCAAAGTTACCCTGTCGCCCAGCGTGACCCGGCAACTCATCGCGCACGTCACCGCCACGGCGGACGACCCCACCGGCCGGCGCGCTGCGGCCCGGCGCCGGCTCGACACCCTCACCGAGCGGGAACGGGAGATCGCCCTCGCGCTGGCCCGCGGCTGCTCCAACGCCGAGATCGCGCAGCAGACGTTCATGAGCGTCGCGACGGTCAAGACTTACGTGTCGCGGCTGCTCACCAAACTGGACCTGAACAACCCGGTCCAGGTCGCGATCCTCGTCCATGCGCCGGCCTGGTCTGACCCGTCGCGAGGCCGTAACCGGCTGGCCGGAGGGGCGGCCTGGTTGACGTTGCGGATTGTGGACCATGACGGGCATCCGAACTCGATCATCGGTACGCATGTCTACTGTGGATCTCCTCGGGCGATGCACCCTCAAGGTGAATTGCTCCGGACCTGAGGGTTACCGGATCCGCTGAACGCGCCTCCCGGGCCGTGCGGGTTGCTACGTTACGTGCGCCAGGTTCCTGACGACCTGTCCCGCAAGATCCTCGGCCCCGTCTGGAACAGTGATGACCTTGATGGTTGCCGGCGTCACCTGTCTCGCCGTCTGCTCACCGTGGCAAGCCAGGTTCGCCGTGATCTCCGTCCGCGGGTCATCCGGGCTACCCGGCGCGACCGAGGGTCGGACGCCTGGTCGGTGGCTGCGTCGCCTCGGCCGGTGGGTCCGCCATGATCCGCGTCGTGATCTGTTCGACGAGGAGCTGGGGGCTCTGTACGGCGCACCGTGTACGGCCACGTGAGCGGAGGGAGGCGGACCAGTGAATCGCGGCGCGCGTCGCGGTCGGGCCACGGGCAGTCGGGCAGGACAGATCGCGCAGTCGAGGCAGCGTGGCCCGCGTCCGCTGCAGTCCTGCCTGGCGGCGATTCCGGTGGTTCTCCTGCTCGGCACATTCGCCGCACTCATGACGTACTCGACGTACATCGATTCAGAGTTTGCGCCTGACGCTGGCACCACGGTGAGCGGAAACGGCAGCGTGCCGGCCGAGATCCTCCACGGTGGTCCGTACGTCGACACCACCCAGGGCCGTGTGGCGTCGTACGAGTTGCCGCCGAAGACCGTCGTGCTCACGTTCGATGACGGCCCGAGTCCGGAGTGGACACCGAAGATCCTGGCGGTGCTGGCCGAGCACGACGTACCCGGGACGTTCTTCGTCGTCGGCACCCAGGTGGCACGGTATCCCACGATCGTCGGGGACATCGTCGATCAGGGCCACGACATCGGCCTTCATACGTTCACCCACCCGGATATGGCGCTGCTCCCACCGTGGATGCGCGCCCTGGAGTTGTCGCAAACTCAGATGGCGTTGGCCGCCGCGGCCGGGGTTACCACGCCCCTGCTGAGGTTTCCGTACTCCTCCGGCGTTGACTCGCTCAACGATGAGACGTGGCCACTGGTCCAGGAGGCAGGGCGCTACGGGTACTTTGTCGTCACCAGCAGCGTGGACAGCCGGGACTGGGACGCGCCGGACGTGGACACGATCGTCAAGGCTGCCATTCCGCGCGACGACAAGTCGGGAATCATCCTCCTGCACGACGCCGGTGGAGACCGCGCCAAGACGGTGGAGGCGCTGGATCGGTTGATTCCGCTCCTCAAGGAGCGCGGATACCAGTTCCTCACGGCGTCGGAAGGGCTGCGGGCCGCGCAGGCCCTGGCCGGCGTCGACCCGGCCGCCATCGACGCGACGTTTGATCCAGAGGCCTTGGCGTCGGCGGCCGAGTCCCACGTCACGACCGACGCGACGGTGTCGGAGCAGTTGCGTGGGCTCCTGCTCCTGCAGAGCGTGCGGCTGGCGGACTCTCTGTTCGACTGGATACGTATCGCGGTCCTGCTGGTTGGCGTCCTGCTGCTCCTGCGCACCGCGGGCCTGTTTCTGCTGGCCGGTCGGCATGTACGGCAGCGACGATCACCAGCGTGGTCCTGGGGACCGGCCGTCGATCAGCCGGTGTCGGTAGTGATCCCGGTCTACAACGAACGTGAGAACGTCGCGGCGGCCGTTCGGTCCATTGCCAACGGCGATTACCCCGAGATCGAAGTTGTCGTGGTCGATGACGGATCGACCGACGGTAGTGGCGACATCGTTGCCGCCCTTGCCCTGCCCAACGTCCGCCTCATCCGTATCCCCAACGCGGGCAAGGCCAACGCACTCAACGTCGGCATCGCCCACGCGTCGCACGACATCATCGTCATGGTCGACGGAGACACTGTCTTGGAGCCGGATTCACTGCGGATGCTCGTTCAGCCCTTCGCGGACCCCAGGGTGGGTGGCGTTGCGGGCAACGTCAAGGTGAGCAACCGGCGCGGACTTATCGGTAAATGGCAGCACATCGAGTACGTCATAGGCTTCAACCTCGACCGGCGGTTCTTCGAGCTCCTCCAGTGCATGCCGACGATTCCCGGTGCCATCGGCGCCTTCCGGCGGCGCGCCTTGGCGGACGTCGGCGGAGTCAGCGACCGTACGCTCGCCGAGGACACCGACCTGACCATGGCGGTCATCCGAGCGGGCTGGCGGGTCGTGTACGAGGAGAAGGCCCGGGCCTGGACCGAGGCTCCGCAGACCCTCCGCCAGCTCTGGCGGCAGCGCTTCCGGTGGAGCTACGGCACCATGCAGGCGCTGTGGGCCCATCGGGGTGCGCTGCGCGACCAGGGGCCATCCGAACGGTTCGGGCTGGTCGGACTGCCGCTGATCGCCGGGTTCGGTGTGGTGTTCCCCCTCCTGGCCCCCGTCGTCGACGTCGTCACCTTCTACGGCGTCGTGGTGCGCGGTCAGCTCTCCACCGCCTTGGCCTGGCTTGGCATGCTCGGCCTCCAGTTCATCGTCGCCGTTGTGGCGTTCCGGCTTGACGGGGAGTCTATGCGTCCACTCTGGAGCTTGCCGTTGCAGCAGTTCGTGTATCGGCAACTGCTCTACCTGGCCCTGTTGAAGTCCGTGGGGACCGCCCTGGCCGGCGTGGCCATGCGCTGGCAGAAGATCGCCCGCACGGGCGCGGCTGCGGCGCACTTGTCCAGGACTGCGCATGTCGGCGAACGACCGAGTCCGGTCGCCGCCTTCCCGCGGTGAGACGGCGGCGCTCCGGGTGGTTGGTAGGGCGCTCTGGCCGGTCGGTTGGGCGCTCGGGGTGGCTGGTCACGTACGGGGCGGAGACCTGCTGACTGGCCCGCCGGGAACCTCCGGTTGGCCGGCTGGGTTTCCGCGCAGCTTGCCGGAGCGGAAACTGCGAGCAATTCCTTACCTGGCCACCGGATTTGCGTGGCGCCCGATCGTCGAGCCGCCTGGGGCGGGTCAGCGCACCCCGCCCGCCACCACGGTGGCAGGGATCGTCCTCAGCGCGGGATCAGGCGCGGCTTGCGTCCGGCCGCGATGTCCTCGATCCAGCCGAACACGATCGTGCTCACTGCGGTGAGGATGACCGCGATCACGAGGCACAGCACACCGCCGTTCCGCTCGCCGAAGCGCCAGACGTCGAGCCAGTCTCCGATCGGGTACGACACGCCGATGGCGGGGTTGTGCCAGAGGTAGATGGTGACGGCCCGGGCGTTCGCCGCCGTCACGAGCCAATCCAGCACCCGCACCCGCCGCAACCAGGCCAAGCTCGGCCGGACCCGCATCGCCAGGAGTACGAAGCCGAACGAGTACAGCCCTTGCGCCAGTGGAATGTTATTGAGGTCCAGGCCGGTCTCGGTCGGGTGGGTGACGGCCCAGAGGCCACCGGCGATCATCGTCAAGGCTGCGACGCCGATCAGCACCCGTAGCCGCACCCCGGCCAACCGGCCATCGCGGTGGGCGAACCCGATGAGCCAGCAGCTACCGTACGTAGCCAGGTCCAGCACCACGGCACCGGCGGCGGAGTCGAGCGTGAGCCCGCTGAACCCGATGACGATGAGAGCGGCCAAGGGTGCGAGCACCGTGGGCAGGGGCCATCGGCGGTAGGCGCGTATCGCCAGCGGCGACAGCATGACCAGCCACAGGTACGTCACCAGGTACCAGAGAACGACCGTGGCCGGTTCAGCCCACGCGGTGCCCGGTGGCTCGACGATGGGAAACACCCAGGTGAGCAGGCCGTCGAACCCGGGCAGCTCGCGGATGTCGCCCTCCCGGATCGCCTGGACGACCATGACTGGCACGACCACCGCGCCGAAGACCCACAGGGCGGGCAACAGGCGGCGAATTCTCTTCCGCACCGGCCGACCGTCCGGTTTGGCCAGAGAGTTGGCCATGAGCGAGCCGCCGAGTGCGAACATCACGCCCATCGCCGGGAACACGTAGGTCAACCAGACGAACCCGAACGTGTGGTAGACGATGACGCGGGCGATCGCCGCGAACCGTAAGACATCCAGATAGCGGTCTCGGCGACCGCCTTCCCGCGTTGGCGTCGTCGTCGGTGGCGGGGCGGTCGGACCGGCCGCCGTCAGCGTGGCGACTGCCGTTCGGCTCAGGTTGTCGCTGGACATCCCTCGGTCATTCTCGTGTCAGCGACGGGCACGGTCGATGCGCGGCGCTGATGGTTGGTGGGGCAGAGAACTCGGCCTAGAGGGATGAGCCCACCCGTCATGAGCGGGCGCACTCGGCGGGCGGACCTAGCGCCGAGGAGATAGTAGCGAGGGTCGTCCGAGGGCCGAGGGCAACGTACAGAAAATCATGTTCCGGCGGTACGCTCGGCCCGCTCCTCGCTTGCAAGCTCGCTGCGATGTTTCCTCGCGCCGCCGGACAAATTCGTCGGACCCGGGGCGCCGGCCCAGTCGACCGACCACCGCGGCGGCAGAATGCCGCCAGGCGTACGCCGCCTGTTGCCCAACCCGACTCCGGCCGTAGGC
>JADGGF010000321.1 GCA_019690055.1 Micromonosporaceae bacterium | reverse complement strand
TTTTTCCCCGCCGGGGGCCGTCCGGCCCACCGCCGCCCGGTGGTTACGGCCCGCCGACGCCGTACGGCCAGCCGCCGGTCTGGCCCGCGACCAGTGCTCCGGCGCCTGCCGGGTCGACTGGCGGCCGGACAATCGCGATCGTCCTCGGGGTGACGGTGCCCTTGATCGTGGTCGCCCTGGCCGCCGTCGGGCTGTTCGTCGTCCCCCGGGTTCTGAGCGACCAGCAGGCCAGCCCGAGCTCCTCAGCCACGCCGAGCCCGTCCGAGGACCTGCTGGCCGTACCGCAGGTCGGAAGCTGCCACGTCGCCTTCCTCTCGCCGTACCCGTTCAACGAGACGGCGGAGGAGGCGGAGCGGGTCCCCTGCGATGAGGAGCACATGATCGAGACCATCGCCGTCGGTGAGCTGGCCGACTCCACGGCGCCCCCGAGCGAGAGCTCGAACGAGGCCCGCCGGCTCTACCGGGAGTGCGAGGAGGCCGCGCAGGAGTTCCTCGGTGTGGCGTGGCGCTCGACCTACACCTGGCTGGTGCTGTCGGTGCCGAGCCCCACGGCCTGGGACCAGGGGGCGCACTGGTACCGGTGTGACCTGACCGTCAACCGTGGCTTCTACCAGACCAGCCCGGCGCGGACCACGGGCACCCTGCGCGGCAACGCCCAGCCCATCACCTGCCTGACCTGGTTCGCCACTGAGACTCGACTGAGCAACATCGAACACAGTGAATGCAATGTGGCCCACCAGGGAGAGTTGGCCGGTGTGTTCCCGGTGCCCGAGGGCACGGATTACAGCGATATCGATGCCCTGACGGCGCAGTTCGAAGACCGGTGCCTGGGCGTGGTGCGGGACTTCGTGGGCATCCGCCCAATCCCCAACGAGCTCAGCTTCTGGTACGTCTGGCCGTACGAGACCGACCTCGACCAGTGGGTGCTGTGCCTGGTGGCGGCCAACGAGGCCAATCGCGCCTTCACCGCCAGCCTGCGCGGCATCGGCGCGGGCCCGATCCCCTTCGCCTGACACCATCCGGCAGCCGGGGCGCGGGGCACGGTCCCCGCGCCACGCTCCGGTACCGTCCCGCGTGGATAGTCACGAACAGGCAATCTTGTATCCATTGTGGGCTCTCCCGAACCGCCGCGAAGCCATGCCACCTGACCCGTTGCCCCTGCGAGGCCGCCGTGAGGTGCTCGACGCGGTCGGCCATCATCCGTACGCCCGGTTCGTCGCGGGCACGAGCCGACAGCTGTTCGGGGTGGCGCTGGCCGGTTGTGTGCTGTGGCGCGGCGTCGGGCCGTTCGGGCCGGTGGCGCACGCTCTCGGCGACGCGCCCCCGGTCGCGCGGGCGCTCGCCTGGGCCCGCGACGGTGGTCTGCTGGACGGCGTCGGGTGGGTGAACCTTCCCCGCCGCCGCCCGGTCCCGGCCGGATTCGCGCTGCGCGAGGAGTGGGACTATCTCTGGCTGCCATCCGCGTCGGCGCTGGCGACGGCCGACGCCGCCGTCCAGCCGCTGGTCGACGGCGACGAACTGGACGCTCTGCTCGAGGTGGCGTACCCCGGGAGCGAGCTGCGCTGGGACAGCCCGATCGTGTCCCAGTGGTATGGCCTGTACGTCGACGGTCGCCTGGCGGCCTGCGCCGCCGACCGCACGTTCGCCTCACCGGAGCCGGACGCCCGGCCCACCGGGGTCATCGGCGGGGTCGCGGTCCATCCGGACTACCGCGGTCGGGGCCTGGGAGCCGCGGTCACCGCTGGCGTCGCCGCGCGGCTGCTCACCCGCCACGACCAGGTCGGTCTGGGCGTCGCGGCGGACAACGATGCCGCAGCACGCCTCTACCACCGGCTCGGTTTCACGGGCAGACATGCCCTGACGTCGATCCGCCCGGTCTGAGCGAGCCCGCGGTGACGCCGGTTCGACGCGCACTGTGCGCCCCCAGCACCTCCGTTCAACCGGTCGTCGGCGCCGCAACCGGCGGTCGCGAAGGAGCGTGTTAGTCGGACGGCTGCGCTCCGATGGAAAGGATTTACATAGCCCATGAACCGACGCCTGCTCGCCGCCACGCTCGCCGTCGTGGTGGTCATCGAAGCATCCGCCTGCTCCGGCGGCGAGCCGACTGACCGGACCCCGAGCACCCGTCCGCCGACCACCTCGGTCGACACCGCCGGCACCACGACACCGGCCGCGTCGGCCGAGGCGTCCCCGACCGTGCTGGCGGTCGGCTCCCCGGGCCCGGCGACGACCCGGCCGACCGGCGGCGGCAACACCGGTGGTCCGCCGCCGCCCGCGGCCCAGCCGACCTCGCCGGGGACGCAGCCGTCCCCACCGCCGTCGTCACCGACCGCTCCGACGTCTCC
Source organism: Micromonosporaceae bacterium (assembly GCA_019690055.1). Lineage (GTDB taxonomy): Bacteria > Actinomycetota > Actinomycetes > Mycobacteriales > Micromonosporaceae > DATBGZ01. Next base: position 3,068 of record JADGGF010000321.1, on the reverse strand, counting down.
CCCGCCGCCCGACTCGGGCAACGAGGAGGCCTGCAGCCATGCGCTGGTCGCGGCCCTACGGTGGTACTCCTTCGAGGCGTCGCTCTGGCTCATCGAGCAGGTGCCCGACGACCCCGCACCGCGGCAGGGCCTGCGCGACCGGGCCCTGACCGCCGCGGGCATCGCCGAGGACGGCCGGAACCTCGCGACCAACCCGTTGCTGATCTCGGCGCTCGACCGGCTCGCGTCCGGGTACCGGGCCATCGCCGACGTCGCGCCGACCGGCACGGTGGAGCAGATCGCGTTCGCGATCGCGTCGCCGCAACTGGAGGCCGCGCTGTACGACATCGACGCGGCCTGCCAGTAGCCCGCCTGGCCTGGGCCGCCCCGCCGGCGGTGGGCGCCCCCGCGCGGCCGCCCGCGGGTTCGGCCCGGGCGCGGTCAGGACTTGGGTTTGGCGTCGACGCCGGCTTCCCGGCGCTGCTCGACGGTGATCGGCGTGGGCGCGCCGGTGAGCGGGTCGAGACCGCCCCGGGTCTTGGGGAAGGCGATCACCTCGCGAATCGAGTCGACCCCGGCGAGCAGCATGCAGACCCGGTCCCAGCCGAACGCGATGCCACCGTGCGGCGGTGGTCCATACTTGAATGCCTCCAACAGGAAGCCGAACTTGTCGGACGCCTCTTCCGGCGTGATGCCGAGCAGGTCGAAGACGCGCCGCTGCACGTCGGCCCGGTGGATACGGATGGAGCCGCCACCGATCTCGTTGCCGTTGCACACGATGTCGTACGCCAGGGCGAGCGCCTCCCCCGGCGCCTGTTCAAACCGGTCGATCCACTCATCGGTCGGTGAGGTGAACGGGTGGTGCAGCGACGTCCATGCGCCCGGGATGGGGTGGCCGGCGCCGTCGGTGGCCGGCTCGAACATCGGCGCGTCCACGACCCAGCAGAACGCCCACGCCGACGGGTCGATCAGCCCGGTGCGACGGGCGATCTCGACGCGCGCCGCGCCGAGCAACTCCTGGGCCTCACGCCGGTCGGCCGAGGCCGCGAAGAAGACCGCGTCGCCGGGCTTGGCCCCGACCGCGCCGGCGAGCCCGGCCAGGTGGTCCGGCGAGAGGTTCTTGGCGACGGGCCCGCGCGGCTCGCCGGACTCCGCCGCGAACACCACGTAGGCGAGCCCCTTGGCGCCGCGCGCCTTCGCCCAGTCCTGCCAGGCGTCGAGCTCCTTGCGCGTCTGCGCCGCCCCGCCGGGCATCACCACCGCCCCGACGTACCCACCGGCCGCCAGGGCACTGGCGAACACGCGGAACTCGGTGCCCGCGAAGTACTCGGTCAGATCGACGAGCTCGAGACCGTACCGCAGGTCGGGCTTGTCGGAGCCGTACCGGGCCATCGCCTCGTGCCAGGTCAACCGCGGGATCGGCCGGGGCACCTCGAACCCGACCAGCTCCCCCCACAGGCGAGCGACGATCTGTTCGGCGAGCTCGATCACGTCGTCCTGGGTCACAAAGGACATCTCGATATCGAGCTGTGTGAACTCCGGCTGGCGGTCGGCCCGGAAGTCCTCGTCCCGGTAGCAGCGCGCGATCTGGTAGTAGCGCTCCAGGCCGGCCACCATGAGCAACTGCTTGAACAGCTGGGGCGACTGCGGCAGCGCGTACCAGGTGCCCGGCTGCAGCCGTACGGGCACGAGGAAGTCGCGGGCCCCCTCCGGGGTGGACCGGGTCAGCGTCGGGGTCTCGATCTCGTAGAAGTCCCGGGCGTGCAGCACCTCGCGGGCGATCTGGTTGGCCCGGGAGCGCAGCTTCAGCGCCCGGGCCGGGCCGGAGCGACGCAGATCCAGGTAGCGGTACTTGAGCCGGATGTCGTCGCCCGCGTCGACGCGGTCCTCGATCGGCAGGGGCAGCGGCGCCGACTCGGAGAGCACCTGCAGCGAGCTGGCCACGACCTCGACCTCGCCCGTGGGCAGCTCCGGGTTCTCGTTGCCCTCAGGCCGCCGGGTCACCTCGCCGGTCACCGCGATGCAGTACTCGTTGCGCAGCGCGTGGGCCAGCTCCACGGCGCCGGCTTCGAGGCCGTCCTCGTTCGCCGTGGCCGCCCGCAGCACGACCTGCACGACCCCCGAGTCGTCGCGCAGATCGATGAAGGTCACTCCGCCGTGGTCGCGCCGGCGCGCCACCCAGCCGGCCAGGGTCACCCACGTCCCCGCATCGGCGGCCCGCAGCCGCCCCGCGGGCACCCGGCCACGTTGCGGCGTGGTCGGCTCCGCGCTTCGCGGCGATGCTCCCGCGCCGGCACCGGCGGCCGCTCTGCCGGCCCCCGACCCGGTCCGCTTCTTGCTGCGCGACGGTGCTCCCCCGCCCTCGCCGGGGCTCTGCGTACGAATCACAGCGGCATTCTTCCAGTCCCCGCCCGCGAACCCGCGAAACGGGGTAGGAACCTGGGTAGGTCTACCGCTGGGACAGGGGGATGGGATGCCCGAGTACGAACAGACCGGCACGATCATGGCGGATGCGGACACGCTGTTCGAGTACCTGTCCGACATCGAACGCCTGCCCGAGTACCTGCCGGTCATCACCGAGGCCGAGCAGCCCGGGCCCGACATGGCCGCGGTCACCACCGACATCCACGGCACCGAGCAGCACGCGCAGGGCTGGGTGCGCATCGACGGCCTCGACCGCCGGATGGAGTGGGGCATGCCGGGCAGCGCCTACCACGGCTGGCTGCAGGTCGAGCCCGACGACACCGGTGACGGCAGCGTGCTCACGATCCACGTCGTCCAGGACCACCCCAGCGACGCCGACGACGACCTGCTGGAGGCCATCGAGAACATCCGCCAACTCGCCGACGCCGGCGAGATCTAGCGGACCGTCGTACGCGGCCGGCGGCCCACGAGAGCCGTACAAGTCGGTCACCCGCCGCCGGCCCGCACCGGCACTGGATTCCACCGGCCTTCGGCCGATCCGCATTTCCGCACGCCGTGTCGCCCGGGTATTGACGGCACGCGCAGGAATAATGGTGGAGCGCACTTCCGAACGGCCAAAGGAATTCGCGTGCCCGCCTCCCCACCCCCACTAACATAAACACAAA
>JADGGF010000320.1 GCA_019690055.1 Micromonosporaceae bacterium | reverse complement strand
CAGCCGCTCGACGCTCAAGCACACGCTTGACCGTCTTATGCGTCGTGCCGCACAACGCCGCCGCGGCACGCAAGCTGCCCGTCTCCTCGTACGCGTTGACGATGTCCAACTCTTCCCTCGCAGTCTTCAATAGAGGCAGTCCTTCGGGCTGGTTGATCGGATCGGTTCGCAACCCCGATCTCAGGCCCGAAGGACCCTCTAGATCAACTCAGCCCCTGCGAGGTGGAGACATTCGCTGGCCACAACCGGAGACTTTTCCATGGCCAGGGACACACGGGAGATACCGCGAGGTCCGCAACCGCACCAGCACTCGCGCGGTGCGCCACCTCGCGGTCGTCCTGACGACTTCCTCACTCTGGCCCGGTAACGCCCTGTAGCGCTCTTCGGCACGTAGAAGATCTTTCCATCACGCATACTTGCAGGTCAGGCGGTGTTGCGCACGACTAAGCAGAGCAAAGCGGGAAGCGTGCGGCACGTGGCTTGGACGAAAACCGACTACCGTCCGCAACAGAGCGACTCGCCGATTCACCCCAGGACGGCCACGGGGCGACCCGAGTGGCGCACCGCACGACTCGGGGCCGCCCGGTGACTCGACCTCGCCGGGCGCCACAGCGGAGCGAGCGCGACCAGCCGGGCACAGGCGTTGCCACTACACCGGGCTGCGGCGATCGACCGGCGCACCAACGGGGTCGGTCAGCCGGCCCGCAAGGGCCGGTGACGCCGAGCTCCAACGCAACTCGGCGCGCCTCTTCGGCGAACGCCTCCGTGCTGGGGAACCGAGCCTCCGGACGCTTGGCCATCGCTGTTGTTCGTACCGTTGGTCGGCGAGTGGGATCGCGGTGCGATACCACTCGCTCCATTGCCCGGCCTTGTTGCCGGCGACGAGGAAGATCGCCTCCCGAGTCGGGTCGAACGCGAAGATCATTCTTGTGGTACCTGCCGCTGGCACAGATGGCGAGAAACCAGGCCTCGACGTCCGGATGGAGGATTACTTCCCACCCACACTTAGACGGTATAAGCAGAACTTATATGGTCGGGGTGGCTCACACATCGTGCCGACCGCACGTGTTCGACTCACCGCCACTGGCATAGCGTGCTATCGACGGACGTCCTTGCGTCGGGCGACGCGATTGGCGTTCGCGTTCGGCGACGCTGGTGAGTTCGGGCCGAGCGGGCGGACCGCCCCCGCTCGGCCTGGTTGCGCGCGTCAGGGCCGTACCGGGGTGCGGCGCCGATTTCTGCGCGCGGACACGAGGACAAGACCGCCGATGACCAGAGTCCACAGTTGGAGTGGGAACACGGCGATTCGTTCGGAGCCGCCGAGGCCGAGCACGCCGAACTGCCGCTGGAAATGCAGCCACACCCCGGCGAGGGCGGCCAGGCCGAGGGCCACGGTGAACCAACGCACCCGGCCCACGAGGCTGTCGCGGGGCACGAACCCGGCGAGGACGAGGCCGACGTTGCCCACCATCATGATCAAGAATGCGCCCAGCACGTGCAGGTCCAGGTTCACGTCGCCGGGCCACAGGCCGGCGAGCAGGTAACCGACGCCCGCCAGGACCAGCAGCGTCTGCGCGGTGCGGGGCAGGAAACCCTTCCCCCACAGCCGCGCGGAAAGAAGAACGCCCGCGGCCAGCAACACCCCCTGGACGATCATCGAGGCATTGAAGAGCACGTGCAGCGGGGAGCAGATGTAGCGCGGGAACTCCTCGTCGAACATCCCGCAGCTCACCGCGCCGAGATCGCTGATGTTGTTGTGCGCCAAGCTGTACGGCGTTGTCCAGGCCGCCTGGGCGACCACATTCATCACCAGGAACTGGGCGGCGCCGGCGATCCAGGCGACCGCCCCCACCTGGGCCGGGATTCCGACGGGAGCGTTGACGCGGGCCGGTACGGACACGTGAGTCATGGACGTCAGCCCACCACGGGCAGGCCCGGCCGGGAATCCGGCCAGCGGCAGTCCGGCGACGGGGGTTAGCCCGAGCCGGCCCACGGCGGGCAACCCCCGCTCCCTGCGTCGGATCCGGTCCGTTCGGCCGCCGGGCGAGCATGGCCGACCCTAGGGTGCGGGAATGCGGGCTCTCCGGGAGAGCGTCGACCGGACCCCACCGTCCCGCGAGCGGTACGTCGACCTGCTGCGCGCTCTGGCGATCTGGGCCGTGGTGCTCGGTCACTGGCTGGTGAGCGCGATCATCGAGGACCAGCAGGGGCGACCCACCGGTCGCTCGGCGCTGGAGTCGTTGCCGTGGGCGTATCCGATCACCTGGATCGTCCAGGTGATGCCGGTGTTCTTCATCATCGGCGGGTACGCCAACGCCGCGTCGTTGACCGCGCACCGCAACCGCGGCGGCGACGGCGTGAGTTGGCTGCAGGACCGCTCCGCCCGCCTGGTCCGGCCGACCACCGTGCTGCTGACCGTCCTGGCCGCCGGCGCGGTGGTGGCCCGCGTCCTGCGGGTGGACCCCGAGTACGTCCGGATGGCGGTCTGGGTCGCCTCCATCCCGCTGTGGTTCCTGGCGGCGTACCTCGTCGTCGTCGCGGCGGCCCCGCTCATGGTGCGGCTGCACCAGCGGTTCGGCCTCCGGGTGATCGGGGTGCTGGTCGTCCTGGTCGCGCTGGGCGACGTGGCCCGGCTGCTGGGGCCGGAGCTGGCGGGCGCCGGCAACTTCCTGTTCGGCTGGTTGGCCATCCACCAGGTCGGATTCGCCTGGCGCGACGGTCGGCTGCCGTTTACGCCCCGCACCTGGGTGCCGCTGATGCTCGGCGGCCTGACCGCGGCGCTGCTTCTCACCGTCGTCGGGCCCTACTCAATCAGCATGATCGATGTTGGCGGCCAGCACCCGCGCAACGCGTCGCCCCCGACGCTGGCGCTGCTGGCCGTCGCCACCTTTCAGCTCGGTCTGCTGATGGCGGTCCGCGACCCGGCCGAACGCTGGCTGCGCCGCCGACGCCCCTGGCTGGCCGTCGTGGCGGTCAATTCGGTCGTCTTTACGATCTTTCTCTGGCACATGAGCGCCGTCGTGCTGCTCGTCGGTCTGCTCGACACACTCGGGCTGCTACCGAAGCCGGCGGTGGCCACGACCGAGTGGTGGCTGTGGCGGCTTCCCTGGCTGCTTCTGCTCGCGGTCGTCCTCATCGGACTGGTTGCGCTCTTCGGCCCGATCGAGGCCCGGTCCCGCCGCATCCGGCGCCGCCGGCCGCCGCCCGCCGGGCCGAGCCGGCCGTTGACGCGGCCGACACTCGGAGCGGTGGTGACCGTGGCGGCGTACGCAGCAGTCGTCGCCGGCCTGGTGAGCAACACCGTCGCCCTGCGGACGAGCCCGTACCTGCTCGGCCTTCCCACCGCCGGCCTGGCCGCCTACCTCGCCGGGGCCGCCCTCCTGCGCCTGCTGCGGACACTGCCGGCTGCCGGCCGCGTCTTCGGCGATTAGCCGTTGCCGCCAGCGACCTGGCCACCGGCCATTAGGCCGATCGGTCAATGCCTAGCCGGCTCGCTGGACATGGCACGGGTGGCTTGCGCTCGGTCGAGGCGGGTGTCAGCCGCGCAGAATGTGCTGCAACTGGGCCCGTACCGAGTCGATAACGGTCGATGCCACTCGAATGTCTTCAGTGGAGGCTCGGCCGAGACTGACCAGTCGGGCGACCTCGGCCGCCAGCTCGGCCGCCTTGCGTACCAACGTGGTCTTGGGGTCGGCTGCCTGCTCGTTCGCCCCCGCCTCGCCGGCGCCCCGACCGAAAACGATCAGCGGCGCGGTGGCTGCGGTGCGCGCGGCCTGGCCGGCCGCCCGCAGCTCCTGCTTGAGGTCCCGTACGGACCCACGCACACCCGCCTCGACCTGCTCGGCGAGATCGGCGAGGTCGGCGACGGAGCTGCGAATCTCGGCCTCGAGCTGGGCGACCTCTTCCGCCCGGGCGGCGAGCTCGGCCCGCCCGGCGTCGGTGATGCTGTACACCTTCCGCCCGCCCGAGGCCGTATGGGTCACCAACCCGTCGGCCTCCAATCGGGCCAGCCGGGGGTAAATCGTGCCGGCGGACGGTGCGTAGAGGCCGTGGAACCGGTTCTCGAGTGACCGGATCAGCTCGTATCCGTGCTTCGGGCCGTCGGCGAGTAGCCGCAGCAGGTACAGCCGCAGTCGTCCGTGGCTGAACACCGCGCTCACGTCACGCTGCCTCCCGTCGTCGGGCTGACCGACTCCTGAGGCGGTTGGTCGTCGCCCTCACTCGCCGGGCCGGCGAGGAGCGACACCGTGCCGGAGACCGCGGAGGCCCGCAACCGACCGGTGCCGGCGCCGATCTGCCCGGATGCGCTGCGCCGGCCCGTGGCGTTGGTGCTCGGCACCTGGGGGAAGGCGCTGGTGACCGACCCGCTGGCGGCGCCGAGGTCGACGCTCAGGTTGGCGTTCTCCGGCACCCGGACCGTGATCGAGCCCGAGACTGTGTCGAGGTGCACCACGAAGGCCCGGGGGTTGTCCAGATCGCAGGTGATCGCTCCCGAGATGGTCCGCGCGTACACCTGATCGGCCGACGAGCCGGCGAGGGAGATCTCGCCGGAGACGGTCTGCATGGTCAGCTCGCCTGCGATGCCGACCGCCTCGATCGAACCGGAGACCGTCTTCGCCCGGATCTGACCGCCGAGGCCCATCATCGCGATCGATCCACTGGTGACGTCCACCGTGGTGCGGTGACGCAGCCCGGAGGCCACGACGTCGCCATTGATGACCGTCAGGCTGGTCGCGGTGGCCGGGGGCACGGCGATGATCACCTCGGCCAACCAGCCGCGTCGGCCGAGCCACCACAGGCCCAGCGGCCAGATCCCGCCGGGTACCCAGGTGCCGTTGGGTAGGTCGTGGCGGACGGACAGACTGCCGTTGGCCTGGGTCACGGTGAGACCCTTGTGGCCAATCCGGCGGACCTCGATCCGAGCCGGCCCGTCGGTGCCGACCACGTGCACCTTGCCGTGGACCAGCCACACGTCGAGTTGGGTGACCTTCTCGTCGAGGGTCAGCTGCGTCGGGCTGTCGATATGCCGGGTTCCCATGTCGGCCTCCGCGAGTGTATGTCGCGATACATCTTAACCCCGGACGCGATACATGACCAGAGCGGTCGTACAGCCGGCTCGAACCGTGCGACTGTCAACCCGGGGCCGGCGGCCACCGGTGGGTCACCGGCCCGCCGCGTACCGTGTATCGCGACGACTCACAGCCAACGCTCGTCCGGGGTTCAGCCGATCCCCAGGCAGGCGACGGAGGATTCGACGCTATGGGAGTTCGCAGCGGGTTGGCCCGGCATCCCGGCACCACCACCGGCGGCGACGGGGCCGCCCGGGCCGACGCCGCGGCCCGGGCCGATGTGGGGACCCGCCCGAAGCTGCTGGTCGTCGAGGACGACCCCAACATCGTCGAGCTGCTCTCGGCGAGTC
>JADGGF010000319.1 GCA_019690055.1 Micromonosporaceae bacterium | reverse complement strand
CCGGGAAGGGTGAGGTCGAACGCGCCGTACCGCGCGCAGCCGCGGTCGCCCACCGTCGCCTCCACGAGCACGGAGACGGACTGTCCTGGCCCGACGGCCACGGGCGCGGGATCGCCGACCACGCCGCCCAGATATCCCGATGGTGTGTCGGCGGCGGGCTCCAGAGACCGCTCGTGGTCGAACACTGGCACGACCGACGGATATCCAGCGAGCCGGCAGGGCTGGTCTTTCCCGGTGAACACCACGACGAGCCCTCGGTGGTTGTCGACGGCCGGCAAACTCGTCAGCATCACCGTCACGTCGCCGGCCCGGCAATCGGCCAGGGTCTCGGGTGACGGCTCCGGGTCCGCCGTGGTCGTGGGTGTCAACGGAGACACCGTGATCGGCGGTGGGACGGGGTAGGGGTCGCTGATCGGCCATGCGCCCCACGCGCTCCACGCACCGACCGCCATGACGCTCACCATGACGGTACTGGCGATTGCCCGCCGGCGGCTCCGGCCCTTCGCGCGGGCGCGTATCCACGCCGTGGGCGGCGGATCAGCAACCCGGGCGGCGGCCTCCGCCAACTGCGCCAAGCCGGCCCGGAGGCGTTCGTCCCCATTAGACATCGGCATTCGCCTCCTTATCGAGCAGCGCCGCCATCGCCTTCCGGCCGCGGGCGAGCCGAGACTTCACCGTGCCGACCGGGACGCCGGTCTCGGCCGCGATGTCGTCGACGGTGAGCCCGACCAGGTGGTGCAGCACGACCGCGCGTCGCTGCTCGGGCGTCAGGGCCCGCAGGCACTCGACGAACGCGATCTGCTCCGGACCGATGTCCGGGACCGGGTCGGGCGGACCGTGACGACGGTGCGCGGTGAGCCGGTTCACCGCCTTGCGCCAACTGCTGACGGCCACGCGATAGGCGACCGTGCGGACCCACGCCTCGGGGTCGGTGTACTCCCGCACACTCGACCACCGCTGCCACGCCCGGCAGTACGCCTCCTGCACCGCGTCCTCGGCCTCACCGAGGTGTCCCACCATGGCGTAGACCTGGCCGACCAGACGGCGACACGAGCCGGTGTAGAACGCGTCGAAGTCGTCCGAGGCCTTCACCGGACCGACCCAGTCTCCCCCGGCACGAACGGATGCACCTCCAGTACGTCGCATGCGTCCGTGCCGCTCCATTCGACGGACAGTGACGTATTGTCACCGGGCAACGTGATGACGAGCGTCCGGTACGGCGGGCCGGACGATCCGTCGATCAGCCGAAATGCCAGTGCCTCCACCGAGAAGGAAGCCGTCGAACCGGGCACCAGCAGGACGGGACGGGCGACAGTGTTGGCCACGCCAGCGAGATATCCCGTCATGGTGTGCTCGGCGACACCGAGTTCCTGGCCGTCGGCGCCGAGCGCTCGTACGTCGGCGTACCCGTCGAGCGTACACGCCGCGCTGGACGTGTTACGCAGCCGTATCACCCGACCTCGATGCCCTGACCCGGCGGACAGCTCCTCGCTCGACACCGTCACGTCATCGGCCCGACAGGGAGCCGGCCCGGTCGCCGTGGGTTCCGGTATCTCCGTCGGCAGGGCCGTCGCGCCTGTCACGGTCGGTGCGGCGACGGGCCCTCCCCCGTCCGCCGATGCGCAGCCGCAAAGACCCACCGCCGCGATCGCTGCCGCCAGCGCCAGGGCCCGTCGCCTCGCCACCATGCCTGCACCTCCTATCGGTTCAGTCACCTCGGTCACGCCTGGCGGTGACGGTAGGTTCCCGCCCGCTCCAGGGCGGGGCCATCCGTGAGGTCCGCGGCGGCACACCACAAGGCACGGACGCCGATGGAACGCACGACGACCAGGCAGGAGGCGCCTCTCGTTGTTGGCGCGGCGCAGCTCTCGCTCCTATAGCACTGAGTGCTGTACGCACGTCGTGCCGACCCGTAGCGAGATTCTGCAGCAGGTGATGCGAGAGACCGGCACCAGTCAATCCGAGCTGTCTCGTATCAGTGGTGTGCGTCAACCCAGCATCAGCCAGTTCCTCTCTGGACGGGCGCCGATGAGCGACCAGATGCTCGACCGGCTCCTGTCATGCATGGGCTACCGGCTGGAGATCGTCCGACGCCCGGTCAAGCCGGACCTGGGCCGCTCCCCCGAACGGTCCTGGCGGCTACACCGCCAACTCTCGATGCATCTCACGCCGCAGACGCTCAATGAGTGGCGCCCGACCATGCTGCGTAACCTCGCCAGGCTGCGCCAGAGCGTCCACGGCCAACCTCACCTGCGCAACCTTGACCGCTGGCAGCGGCTTATCGAGGGCGGCGACCTACCGGGTCTGCGACGAGTCATGACCGGACTGGGCACCGACTCCGTGCAGATGCGCGAGGTGTCGCCGATGGGCGGACTGCTGCCGCAACACGAACGGGCCGAAGTCCTGCGCAAGGCGAGCTGATGAGGCGCGACCAACTCGAGCACGCGATTCGCGCCGCGTGCCAGATCATCGAACGGCCGGCCGTCATCGTCGTTGGTTCGCAAGCCATCCTTGGCACGTTCACCGAGGATCAACTGCCGCCCGAGGCGACCATGTTGGGAGAAGGACCAGACCTTCGTCGCTGCTCTCCTCGATGCCGGACTTGTCGACCCCGACGTCATCTCCGCCCGGCTCGTCACCGGGCCCAGCGAGCACCGACCGGCCGTCGAACGCGGGCTTGCCTGGCTGGCGGCCAGACGCTGATCCACGACGCGGCCGGCGTCTCCTGCCTTGGATGGAATCTCGTCCGAAGCCGCCCGCGACACCGGCCGGTGTCCCTAACGTGAGCCCCGACGTGACCGAGCGCCCTTGGCAGCGCTGCGCTGCCCACTCGGACCCGTGAAAGGACGCGATCCGACACCATGTTCCGACCAGTGCGGTGGGTCGCCCACCACGCCGCGACCGGGCTGAAGGACCTGCCCCGCAACAGCGCATGGCTGGTGTCCAAGACGCTGCGGGTGAGGACGGCGGCGGACGGCATCCGCCGGATGACCGTGGCGGCCGCCGATGCGCTGCCCGGGGCCCGTGACACCGTCGAGGGACGGCTCCGCCGAGCCGAAGCGGCTGTGGCGCGGGCCAAACAGGCCGAGCAGGACGCGTTGGCCGAGGCCCGGCGGGTCAAGGAGCTCGCCGACAAGGCGACGGCGGTGGCCGAGGCGGGCAAGGAGCGCATTCGCCAGGCCCGACGCGATGCGGAGCAGGAGATCGAACGCCGTACCCAGTCCGCGCGCGAGCATCTCACGCAGGTTCTCGACGCTGAGCGCGACCGGGCGCGCCGGGAGGCGGCCGAGGCGGTCGAGCGGGTCGCGGCCGACGTGCGCGCCTCAGCCGAGAAGGCCGTCCAGGTGGCGCAGGCGGCGGCCGAGGCCGCCAAGAATCGGATCGACAGCGTACGTCAACAGATGGAAGCAGCTCGGTCCCTGGCCGAGGAGGCCGCCGCCGCAGCCCAACGAGTCGCCAACGAGGCGCATGAGTACGCCCGATCGCTGTCCCTTGACGGCCGGGCAGACGCCGAGTCCGCGGAGGCCGCAGTCGACAACGCCCGGAGGAGCCAGGAATCCCTGGCCGAGGAGAGCCGGGCCAAACAGACCGAGGTCGCGGTCCAGCCGGAGCCGGCGGAGCACCTTCCCGCCAAGCGGTCCGATATCCCCGAGACGCTCGTCTAGCCCATCGACGACGAGCCGAATGACTACCAGCCACCGGACGACCACCCCGTGAGCCACGCCCACGACCAGAGGTTGACAACCAATGCGAATGTTCAAGCGCAAGAAGGGCTGGCGGCGCGCCGTCGCCACGATGACCAGGAAGTCCGCCAAGAAACCCGCGCTCAAGACGGGGGCCGTCGCCCTGACCGGCATCGTGACGGCGGTGGCGGCGAGCGCGGCCGTCTCGTCCGCCCGCCGGAGAACCGAGTCATGAGGTTCGGCCACGTCGCGCCGCGATACGCCGGAGGCGTCGGGTAACCGCCGTGGGTGGACGGTGGCGACGACGCCGCGGCGCGACGGCCGCCCGTGACCTGGGGCTGCCGAACGACGGGGATATCGCGTCGCGATCGGCGGACGCGGTCCGACGACCGCTCGATGGCGACGACGTCCGTGTCCGAGTCACGCCCGGTGGTCGCCTCGCGGATGGGCTGGTCATCGATGCGTCGATCGTGGCTCGCTTGTTGGGCCTTCGACTGCTGACCCTGGACGCCCGCATCCGATTCGTGCCGGCGCAGTTCACCACGTCTCCGCTGTCACCCCGGACCTGGCCGGCGCCCGACCATCCGTGGGCCCCGCTCGGCGACCTGGCGCCGCCCGGCCACCGCTCGCCGGGCTGGGCGTGGGCACCGCCCGGTGGTCTCGACGACGCGGCCGACCTGCTGGTCGACGCCTCCCGAACGTTGGACCGGGTGAGGCAGGACCTGAGCGCGTCGCTGCGGTCCATCCATGACCAGGAGATCCGGAACTTAGAGGCCCGGTAAGTGGTTCGCCCGGTCGTCCACGGCCGAAGATCGGGCGAGGTGGCGCAGGTGTCGTCAGGCGGGGTAGACGTGCGGACTGCGCCGCTCCATCAGGACGACGTCGCGCCACGGTCCGCCCGGTCGCTGCATCCGGCCCGGGTGGTGCCGGATGCCGATCACCCGGAATCCGGCCTTCTCGTGCAGCCGCAGGCTGGCCACGTTCTCCGGGAAGATGCCCGACTGGATCGTCCAGATGCCGGCCGCCTCCGTCGAGGCGATCAGGGCCTGCAGCAGGAGCAGACCGACCCCCCGCCGGTGCGCGGCGGGGTCGACGTACACGGAGTGCTCCACGACTCCGGCGTACACCCGGCGACTGGACACTGTGGACACAGCCACCCAGCCGAGCACGGTGTCGGTCTCGTCGACCGCGACGAAGCGGTGCTCGGGCAGCCTGCCCTTGTCGAACTCCTCCCAGCTGGGGGCGACGGTCTCGAAACTGGCCAGCTCGGTGTCCAGCCCGGCCTGGTAGATACGCAGGACCGCCGGCCCGTCGGCCGCGGTCATCGGACGTACGGTCACAGCCATCGTCGCCATCCTGCCATGAGGCGGACGGGCCTTGCCCGGGCGATGGTTACCGTGTAACCATTACTCGGTAACTAGGCGGCATCCGGGCTCCGTGCGGCCGCCGGAACCATCGAGCCGAGGGGCGACCATGTCCGTGAAGCACGCGCTGCTCGCGCTGCTGTCGTGGCGACCGTCCACGACGTACCAGTTGCGGAAGGACTTCGACGCATCGACCGGTCAGGCCTGGCCCCTGAACATCGGACAGGTCTCGACGACGCTGCAGCGCCTGGAGCGCGACGGCCTGGTCGTGCGGGAGGGCGGCCCGAGCGACGACCCCTCGGCGCCCGGGCCGTGGCGGCTCACCGACGCCGGCCGCGAGGAGGTGGCCGCCTGGTGGCGCCGCCCGGTCCCCCGGGC
>JADGGF010000318.1 GCA_019690055.1 Micromonosporaceae bacterium | reverse complement strand
ACCCCCCCCCCCCCCCCCCCCCCCCCCCCCCCCCCCCCCCCCCCCCCCCCCCCCCCCCCCCCCCCCCCCCCCCCCCCCCCCCCCCCCCCGGGCCGTCGTACTCGTCACCGATGACCAGATCGACCGCGCCGAGCCGCAGGCTGGGCAACGCCTCCTCGAGTTCGAGCTCGGACACCTCCACGCGTACGGCCGGGTGGCTGGACATCAACGTGGCCACGGCGGGAATCAGCAGGCGGCGGGCGGCCGACTGGAGTCCGCCGGCCCGCACCGTTCCCCGTACGTCACCACCGAGGGCGGCGAGATCCGCTTCGGCCGCCTCGGCCGCGGTCAACAGCACGCGCGCATGGCGGGCCAGGAGCCGGCCGGCATCGGTGAGCCGGACGCCGCGGCCGGCCTTCTCGAACAACGGCGTGGCGACCTCCTTCTCCAGCAAGGCGAGCTGCTGGGAGACGGCGGACGGGCTGTAGCCGAGGGCGGTGGCGACGGCGGCGAAGGTGCCCCGCTCCTCGAACTCCCGCAGGAACCGCAGGCGACGAAGGTCCAGCTCGACCATGCAGGAATCCTAACGAATCACCGCTAGAAATCGTCACTGGACGTGAACGGTCGACTGGGGAATGATCAGCGGCGTGGGTCCGGCACTGTGTCTGCTGTCGGCGGCGTTCTTCGGAGCGATGCCGATCTTCGGGAAGTTCGCCTACGAGGCGGGGGTCACGCCCGGCACGCTGCTGCTGGTGCGGTTCAGCCTCGCGGGCATCGTCCTGACGGTGCTGCTGCTGGTGCGGCCGAGCCTGCGCCGAACCGTCCGGAATCCGGCCGCCCTGGCATCACCGGACAGTCCGGTGATGTCGCGCCGCCGCGTGGTCGTGATAGCGATCGGCCTGGGCTTCCTCGGGTATGCCACCCAGTCGCGGCTCTACTTCTCTGCATTACAATACATAGATGCGTCGCTGCTCGCGCTGATCCTGTACACGTACCCGGTCCTGGTGACGGCGGGGTCGGTCCTGCTGGGCCGGGATCGAATGACACCCGGGCGAGCGTTCGCGCTGGTCACGGCCTCGGGCGGTACCGTGCTGCTCCTCGTGGGCGCCAGCGCCGGGAGCTTCCATCCCTTTGGGGCCGCGCTGGCCTTCGGCGCGGCGGTCGTCTACACCACCTACATCCTGGTCTCGGACACCGTCGTGCGCCGGCTGCCGCCGGTGGTGTTGTCCACATTGGTCATGGTCGGGGCCACCACGGGTCTCGGCGCCCAGGCCTTACTCCTCGGTGGAGTCAGCCTCGACTTCGAACCGTCGGCCTGGTTCTGGCTGGCGTGCATCGCGATCGTCTCCACGGTCATGGCGGTCCTCACCTTCTTCGCGGGCCTGCGCCGGACAGGTCCCTCGACGGCCGCCATCCTGTCGACATTCGAACCCGTCGTCACCACAGGGCTGGCCTCACTGACCCTGGGCGAGTTCCTGACCGGGCCCCAACTGGTCGGTGGCGTCCTGGTCCTGGCGTCCGTCGTCGTCCTGCAACTCCGACCGGCCCGGGCCAAGAACCAGCCGGCGCCCACACCCGACGCGCGGGCGGCCCTCGACACGCCGTCCTGATTGCCGACGGACGACGACCAGCCGCCGTTCGCGGGACCCGGGGTCGACGGTAAATGCGCCGTAAGCGACGCACATAGGACGGATCTGGCGGTAGGCTCGGCGCGTGGCAGGCAGCACGGAGGTCGGGTCCGGTAGCCCGGAGGTCGGGTTGCGGGCGGACGCGGCCCGCAATCGGGCGCGGCTGCTCGCGGCCGCCCGGGAGATCTTTGGTGAGCAAGGATTGAATGTGTCGATGCGGCAGATCGCTCGCCACGCCGGGGTGAGCGAACCCACGCTGCGGAGGCGCTTCGCGTCCAAGGAGGAGCTGGTCGCCGAGGCGTTCGGCGACCAAATCGCGATCTACGCCGACGCGGCCGAGCAGGCCCTGGTCATGCCCGACGCGTGGGAGGGGTTCACCACGTTCGTACGCCGCGTGGCCAAGATGCAGCTGGCCGACCGGGGCTTCACCGAAGTCCTCACCATGACGTTTCCGGAGAGCCTGCGAGCCGAGACGCACCGGCGTCGCGCCTACACGGCCGCCACGGCGCTGATCCGCCGCGCCCAGGCCGCGGGCGTGCTGCGGGCGGACTTCTCGCCGGAGGATCTGGTGCTGGTGCTCATGGCCCACGCTGGCGTGGTGGCGGCCGCCGGCCCGCTCGCACCGGCCTTCTCCGACCGGCTGCTCGCCTACCTGTTCGAAGCGTTCGCCGCGCCCGGGTCGGGTGGGCTGCCACCCGCACCGTCGGCCCGCGCCACGTACCGGGCACTGCTGCGGCTGCACGGTGACCAGGACCACAGCGAGCGCCGGCGCACAACCTCGCCGTAAGTGGAATACCTGCGTCACTTACCGAGTTGCCTCCATCGACAACCCGGAAGAGACGAGGTCGACATGGAAATCGGCGCCTTCACCTTCGTAGACGTGATGCCCGGCAGTGGTATCCCCACGGCGCAGCGCATCCCGGAACTCATCGAGGAGATCGTGCGGGCCGACGAGGTCGGGCTGGACGTGTTCGGCATCGGCGAGCACCACCATCCCGCCTTCGCCGCCCCGGCGCCCCCAGTGCTGCTCGCGGCCGCCGCCGCCCGAACCTCACGCATCCGGCTCACGAGCGCGGTCACGGTACTCAGCTCGGATGTTCCGGTCCGCGTCTTCGAGCAGTTTGCCGCGGTCGACGTGGTCGGGCCGGTTCCGCCCGCCTCTGCACGGCGAAGTCGTTCTGCCCCGGCCCGTGCAGGATCCGTTGCCGGTTTGGGTCGGCGTCGGCGGCAGTCCCAACTCGGTGATCCGGGCCGCCTCCCTGGGGTTGCCGCTGGTGCTGCACCACCACGAGGTGCTCGGCCACCAGCGCACCCTGATCCAACTCGCGGTCGGCACCGTGCCTCACCGCGACATCATGCGGGCGATCGAACTGCTCGGCACCAAGGTCGCGCCGGCTGTTCGCGCCGAGATCGCCCGCCGCACAAGCAAACCCGCCGGCCAGGCCGCCACTAGTGCCGCCCCGACCGCTGAGGCGGCGGCATGACCACGGCTACTGGATCGATGCCCACCGGGTCGATGTCAATTGGATCGATGCCCACGGAGTCGATGCTCACTGAATCGGTGCCCGCGGAATCGGCCCGGACGGTGGGCATCTTCGGGGCCGGCAAGTCCGGCACCGCCATCGCCCGGCGGGCGCTGGCGGCCGGCTACACCGTCCGCATCACGACCTCGGGCCCGGCCGAGCGGACCGCCCTCGTGGCAGGCATCCTCACCCTGGGCGCCGTCCCGGTCGACGCGCAGCATCTGGCCGACGGCACCGACCTCGTGGTGCTCGCCGTTCCGCTGCGGGCCTGGCGCGACCTGCCGCTGGCCCGCCTCGCCGGCCGCGTCGTCGTCGACGTCATGAACTACTGGCCCCCGGTCGACGGGATCCTGCCCGAGTTCGAGACCGACCGGCCATCGAGCGAGATCGTCCGAGACGGGTTGCCGCCCGACGCCCGGCTCGTCAAGACCCTCAACCACATCGACTACCACGACATCGAGGATCTTGCCCGTCCGGCCGGCAGCCCCGACCGGGTCGCCCTGGCCGTGGCCGGCGACGACGCCGATGCGGTCGCGCTCGTCTCCCAGTTCGTCGACGACCTCGGGTTCGACGCCGTACCCGCCGGCGGCCTCGCCGCGAGTGCCGCTTTGCAACCCGGGTCGCCGATCTTCGGCGCCAATCTGGGCCGGGCCGACCTGATCGCCACCCTCGACGGCATCGGCCGGGCGACGGCCTAGCCACACCTCTGCAGAAGCTCCAATCGTGGCCCGGTGACCCGCGGCGATGGCTTTTGTGACCGGATAGGGAGTCAGTCAGGCCGTGGGTATCCGGTCAGTCGTCGCGGGTGAGGATGAGGTCTTTGTCGGTGGTGACGGTGAAGGTGCGTCCACTGGGGACGGTCCAGGTGACGGTGGGGCCGGTTCGGGTGATGCGGATGTCGTGCCGGTCGCGGAGGTGGTGGTGGCGTTTGCAGCGCAGGTCGACGCAGCCGCGGTGGGAGGGTCCGCCTTTGGCGTATTCGATGCGGTGGTCGAGCTCGCACCGGCTGGCCGGGATCTGGCAGTGCGGGGCGCGGCAGGAGCGGTCGCGGGCGCGGATGAAGGCTTCTTCGGTGGCGTCGGGCATCCGCTGGGTGTGACCGTGGTGGCGCAGGTTGCCGTACGGGTCGGTCTGCTCCCATTTGCCGGGTGGGTTGAGCCGGCGGTCCTGTTCGACCTGGGTGGCGATGTCGGCCAGCACCGGCTGCCAGCCGGGGGCCCGGCTCGGGTTGGTGAGCAGATCGTGCAGGGTGGCCAGAGTCAGCTGCAGTTCGACGACACCACGGCGCCGGCCCGGCTCGACCCGTGCGCAGGTGCACGGGCGTGCGGCGGGCTCACCGCCGGTGTCTGGGCCGGGTTTCCCGGTTGGGGAAAGGAACTGCGGCCCGGACAGGCCCCCGATCTCGTCCGCGGTGTGGTCCGGCGCTGATTGGTCGGAGGGCTCGGGTTTCCCGTTGTGAGAAAGCAGTTCCAGCCCGGAGGGGTGCCTGGCCTGGTCCAGGCTGGGGTCCGGCGCTGGTTGCCCGGAGGGAGGCTCCGAATTCCGCGCGGCGTGTCGGAGCGGAGGCGGCGAGCAGTTCTCGTTCTGGGAAAGGGATTCCGGGCTGGTTGGGCGGGCGCGGGTCAGGCCGTGGTGGAGCAGGTCGCCGGTGTTGTCGAAGATGGACCAGCGCCAGGTCGGCCGGGTGTGCGGGTCGACGGCGATCTGCCGGGCGATCGGGGCGAGGGTGACGCCGAGCCCGGGGATCACCGCGGGGTGCTCGTCGAGCCCGGCCAGGGTGGTCAGCTTGACCTGCACATCGACCACCCCGGGCCGCACGGACAGCCGGCCACCGCAGGCGCACCGATCCCCGGGCAGGATGTCCCAAGACAGCACCGCCCGGTCGTGCAGCGCGTCCGCCTGCGCCGCCGCCCACACCCGATCCTCCGGATCACGCCCCGGATTCCTGTTCTGGAAACGGGATTCCGGCCCGTCTGCCCGTATCGCGTTCCTGCCCGTCGCCCTGGCCGGCACGCCGACCGGCGTGGACTGCCCCGCGTGGTCGTGTCGTGCGGTGGTCCGCTCGGATTCCTGTTCCCGAACCGGGAATCCGACCCGGCCGCCACCGTCACGCGCTCACCGGCAGGCGCGGGCCGCGCACCGACCGGTGCAGGCCCAGCCGCCCTGACCTGATCCTCCGGGCCGGGCCCCGAATTCCCGTTCTCAAAACGGGATTCCGACCCGGCCGTCGACGCCGGCTGCTCGCCAGCCGTACCGGGCTGCCCTCCCCACAGCGTCGACGGCTCCGCTCGGTCAGGTTGTGCCTCCGCCTGCGCCGCCGCGCACACCCGATCCATTGTCTTATACACATCA
>JADGGF010000317.1 GCA_019690055.1 Micromonosporaceae bacterium | reverse complement strand
CACCGCGGGGGGCGGCGGGTGGGTTGGGCAGCGCGTACTCGTGCCCGTCGTGGGTCCGCAGGGTTCCGGCCCAGGCCACGTCACCGCGCGCGTTCACCGTCGCGCCCGACCACATCGACTCCACGGTCGCCTCGATCAGGGACGTCTCGCCGGTGCGGATGTTCCAGCGCAGCAGAACCATCCCGGTCTGCCCAAGGCTGCCCTCGCTCGGCACGCTCGCAGTCGCGACCACCCAGTCGCCCCGCACCTGGATCGGTTCGACCCACGCCAGGTGGTCGAGCGGCGGTGGCCCGGACACCTTCCCGTCCGGGTGCCAGCGGTGCGGCTGCCGTCCGGTCACGAACACCGTGACGACACCGTCGTCGTCGATGGCCAGCAGGTTGTTCCAGGTCACCGCGTCGATCACCCGCGTGGTCCAGCCGCCCTCGCCATCGGGGGACCACACCACCGGATGGCTGCCGTTGGCGCCGAAGGCCATGCCCACGACGTCACCGCGGTCGTTGATGGCGGCCGCGTAAGCCGCTCGGTACCCCACGGGTGGCGGCAACACCTCCCAGGAGGTGGCGTCGCGCGATATCCAGGCGACCGCCGGCTCGCCGAAGTCGGCATACGCTGCGCCGACCACCCAGCCGTGTCGGTTGACCGAACTAACCTGCACAAACTTGACGTTATCGACGTCGACGGGCAGCACGCGCCCGACCCCGTTGTCCCAGCGCACCGGTTGCCCGCCGGCACTCGTCGTGATTCCGTCGGGAGCCGGCGCCGGACCGTAGGTGCCCACGATGTAGCGGCCGGTCGGATCCGTCGCGGTCAGCCAGACCGGCAGACCGGGCTCGACGTCGAGCGGGGTGGGGATCTTCTCGACCGTGCAGGTTCCGGCAAACGCCTGGGCGGTCGTGGTCGCGCCGCCGGTCGGGGCCGCCACCGGACCGCCGCTGCCGAGCGGGCCGAGCAGCGCGGCCGGCACGCCGACCCCGACGGCCACCACGACGGTGGCTCCGCCGGCGATGGCGAGCTGCCGGCGTCGCCGCCAGCGGTGCCGTCGCTTGACGGTGGTGACGAACGCGTCCGTGTCGACGACGATGTCGTCGGCCGCGGCGGCGATGGTCGCGGCGATATCGGCTTCGGTGCGGGTCATGGTCGCTCTCCCATGAGCAATCGGTCGCGGGCGTCGACGCGCAGCGTCCGCAGGGCGCGCGAGGCGAGGCTACGTATCGTCCCTTGTGGACAGTCGAGCACGTCGGCGATCTCCGCGTCGGTGAGGTGTTCGTAGTAGCGCAA
This sequence comes from Micromonosporaceae bacterium, assembly GCA_019690055.1. Classification (GTDB taxonomy): domain Bacteria; phylum Actinomycetota; class Actinomycetes; order Mycobacteriales; family Micromonosporaceae; genus DATBGZ01. The sequence continues at coordinate 4,204 of JADGGF010000317.1, read as the reverse complement.
GACGAGCACGGCGCGCTGGCGTCGGGGCAGCCGGGCCAGTTCGAGGGCCAGCACGCTGCGGTCGGCGTGCGTCTCGGCGTGGTCGGGCTCGGCGCCGGGCTCGGTGGTGGCGGCGACATCGGCCTGCGGCGTGACCCGGGACCAGCGGCGGCGCCAGGACAGGTACTCGTTGGTGACCATGCGGCGCAGGTACGCCTCGGGCTGGTCCAGGGCGGCGATGCGGCTCCACCGACCGTACGCCCGGATCAGCACCTCCTGGACGACGTCCTCGCCGAGTCCGCGGTCACCGGTGAGCGCCACGGCGAAGCGCACGAGCGCGGGTAGTCGGGCGCGGGCCCATTCGTCGAACGTCACCAGCTCCTCCTCGGCCGACTGGTGGACACGCTGCGCGCGGCGCGCCACCGGCGTTCTCACGGTGTCAACGCATCCCACGCCCGATCTGCTGCACCCCACGCCGACGCACGTGCTCGCCTACCATCGTCGGGTGTGACCCCTCGGAAAGGCGCCTGGGCGGCGGACGCGGTGGTGGTGGACCTGCGGCGCGGCCACATCGTCGGGATCGCACTGAATCTGCTGCTCTGGCCGGCCTTCATCGCGGCGTTGCTGTTCGGCGGCGTCCTCGGCGACCACACCGGGTTGACCCGCGTCATCTCGATCGTGCTCATCCTGGGCTGCCTGGTCCCGCTGGTCGCGTTGGCCCTGCGGTGGCGGGAGCTGCTCGTCCCGACGGGGTTCGTCTTCGACCGGCGGGGACTGCACTACTGGCGAGGGTCGGAGCAGGGGTTGCTCGAATGGTCCGAGATCGCCGCGGTCGGCCTCGGCTACGAGGCTCCGCCCGAGCGGATCAGTGGGCTCCCCGCTCGCAAGCTCGAGCACCGCATCGCGGACAAGATCGTCAAGGACCGGCGCCGGATCACCCTCGACATCTTTCCCAAGAGCGCCGAGGCGTGGGACCGGGCTCCGGCCCTGCAGGGCTTCCGCCAGAGCCTGGACGCGCCATGGCCCGACGTGTCGGGCGAGCGGTGGCTGATCCTGCTGCCGTCCCGCCCTGGCCTGCACCTGCGGATCCGCCGGGGCGCCGAGCGATTCGCCCCGGACGTGTGGCGGGGGTGGTTCCGCCGCCCGTGGGGTGGCCTCGCTCCGCTGGCCCACCGCGCCGCGACCGGCCCGGACCGCTCATGATCGGGTGGAATTGGTGCTGCGGTAGCCACACCAATCCCACCCGATCAGGCCTGGCTCCACTGTAGACTCACCGCGACGCGGGCGACGGCGCCGGAATGACCGTCTCATCCGGCGGCGGCGTACGCTTGACCGCGAGCGTGACCAGCACGCCGGCCGCGACGCTCACGCCCAGCGCCACCCCCACGTACAGTCGCGCCAATCCCCACTGGTCGAGCACGGGTCCGGTTAGCGCGTAGGCGAGCGGCCCGGTGAGCAGATTCATCGACAGGATGAACGTGATCACTTTCGTGCGCAGGTTGACGGGCGCGAGCATCATCATGAGCGTGATCACCGGAGCGTTCAGCACGGGCGTGAACATGCCGGAGACCAGCAGGACCAGCGCGAACTGCCACACGGTCAGCTCGAGGACGAGCAGCCACAGCGGGATCGCCAGGCCGACGGCCCCGATGGCGCTCAGCACCAGCGGCTCGAACCGCTTCGCGGCCGGCAGCACGGCCAGCGTGCCGATCAGCGCCCCGCCGCCCCACGCCGCGTACAGCAACCCGGCGATGCGCGGGTCCCCGCCGTAGCGCACGTGGGTGAGCACCGGGAGGCTGGCCAGCAGCGGCGGAAAGAAGAATCCGAACAGCACCGCCGCCAGCGTGATGCGCCGCAGCCGCGGGTTCGCCCACGCGTACCGCGCGCCCGCGAAGAGGCCCCGCCCGTCCTGGGACGCCGAGACGCGCGGTGGGCGCGCCGGCAGTCCCCACCGCAGAATCAGGTACGCCGCCACGAATGTCATTGCATTGATATAGAGAACGTTCTGGGTATGCAGCACACCGATGGCGAGACCGGCGAGCGGGGGACCGAGCAGCACGCCGAGCCGGCCGACGCTCTCAACCATGGCGTTGCCCTGCACGACCAGGGACAGGTCGTCGGCGAAGGTCTCTGGTAGCAGCAGCCGCTGTGCGCTCAGGTACGGGGCGTTGAACACGCCGACGGCGAGCACGATCGCGAGCAGCACCGGAAAGCGCAGCAGGTCGGCGACGTACAGCACCGGCACCGCGGCGAGCAGGGGTGCCCGCCAGAGGTTCGCGTGCAGCAACGTCCGGCGCACGCCGATGCGCTGCACCACCAGGGCGGAGGGGATGCCCAGCAGGGCGGCCGGAATCAGCTCGATGGCGAGGACGAACCCCATCAGGGTCGCCGACCCCGTCGTTTCGTAGACGAACCAGGGCAGCGCCAGGAATGTCATCTGGACCCCGAGCGCGGAGATCAGCTCCGCGACGAGAATCGCGCGCACGACAGGATGACGGAACACGCCGCCGCGTGCGCCTGAGGCAACAGCATCCACCACCGCGTATCCAGAGAACTGGTCGGAGTAGGACGACCGGAGCGTAATAGCTCCGCGCAATTCCGCAACCCCCCTGAAAACGCTCATCGTGACATCTCCTCATGCTTTCGCATTCTTGGTCGATGACTTTCATGGTGGCTCCCGGTGACGGAACCGGATGGTGGATGGCAGAGTGGGCCCATGCCTGATCCACTCGACGAGGTGGCCGAGACCGTTCCGGCTCTGCGGCAGGTGCTGGACGCGGCCGGGCCCTACCTCGCCTCCCTGCCCACGCGGCTGGTCTACGACCGCACGGCCGAGCCGATGCTGGCCGAGATCGGCGGTCCCTTGCCCGAGCGCGGCGTCGGGACCGGGCCGGCGATCCAGACACTGCTGCGCGTCGGGACCGGCACCGCCACGGCCTCGGCCGGGCCCCGCTTCTACCACTTCGTGATCGGCGGCGCGACCCCGGCCGCCCTGGCCGCGGACTGGGTGGTCTCGCTGCTGGACCAGAACGCCTTCGCCCGCGCGTCGTCCCGGTTCGCCCACGAGGTGGAGACGACCGTGCTGGACTGGCTGCGGTCGCTCGTCGGGCTGCCCGAGGGATGGGGCGGCGCCCTGGCCGCCAGCGCCACCTTCGGCAACGTGACCGCGCTCGCCACCGCGACGCACTGGTGGGGCGAGCGGCACGGGGTCGACGTCGCGTCGCAGGGAATCGCCGGGCTGCCGCGGATGCCGGTGCTCGGCGGCGGCTACGTGCACCCGAGCGCCCGCAAGGCGCTGCAGCTGCTGGGGCACGGCAAGGACACCGTGGAGACGTTCGTCCGCGACGACGCCGGGCGGGTGGACCTGGCCGCGCTGCGCCGACGACTGTCCGAACTGGATGGTGCTCCCGCGGTGCTCATCGCGACCGCCGGCGAGGTGAACGCGGGCGACTTCGACCCGATCGCCGACTTCGCCGAGCTGGCCGAGGAGTTCGGCGCCTGGCTGCACGTGGACGGGGCGTTCGGGTTGTTCGCGTCGCTGTCGCCGCGGACCCGGCACCTGACGGCCGGCATCGAGCGGGCCGACTCGATCGCGGCCGACGCGCACAAGTGGCTCAACGTCCCGTACGAGAGCGGGTTCGCCCTGGTGCGCGACCCGTCCCGCCTCGGCCGCGCGTTCGGCATGCCCGGCGCTCCGTACCTGCCCGGGCCGGACGATCCACGCGGCGGGTACGGCCTGCTCGGGCCGGAGTCGTCACGCCGGGCCCGAGCGTTGCCGATCTGGGCGAGCCTGGCCGCCTACGGCCGCGACGGCTTCCGGGCGATGGTGGAGCGCCACTGCGACCTGGCCCAGCACCTGGCGGCGCGGGTCGACGCGGCCCCGGATCTGGAGCGGCTGGCCGACGTGCCGCTGAACATCGTCTGCTTCCGGTACCATCCGTCCGATGTGGACGACGAGGCCCGGTTGGACGAGCTGAATCGCCGTCTCGCCGACGCGCTGCTCGACGACGGCCGGGTCTACGCCGGCGGCACCGTCTACCGTGGACGCTCCGCCCTGCGCCCGGCGATCTCCAACTGGCGCACCACCGCCGCCGACCTGGACTACCTGGTCGACGTCGTCCGTGACCTCGGCACCCGCCTGACCCGCGAGGGTTAGCGCAGGAAGGCGTCCTTCTTGACGCCTAGCGCCTAGGAGGGCGTCCTTACAGACATGTGGGCGCAAGGA
>JADGGF010000316.1 GCA_019690055.1 Micromonosporaceae bacterium | reverse complement strand
GGATAGACGGGTCCAGGCAACGTACGCGAACGGACACCACCCAGCACAACCACCATCGGGGGTCCGGGGGGCGAAGCCCACCCGGCTGGGGTCTGGGGGCTCGGCCCCCAGGAAACACGCCGAACGACCCGGCAAGCGAGCACCGCGAGCGAGCAGGGTCGGAGAGAGTGAGGCCCCCCGTGCACCCGTCAGAGCTCGCTTATCCTTGCTGCCTTCCGGCCCTGGGGAGGTTCACGAGATGCACGCCGCACGGGGGGCGCCTCAACTCTACCCGAGTGCACGCCCGGGCGTCGGCTAGGTATCCTTTTCGGCGGAGGATTCGCCTAGCGGCCTAGGGCGCACGCTTGGAAAGCGTGTTGGGGTCACACCCCTCACGAGTTCGAATCTCGTATCCTCCGCTCGCCGCTGCGACCCGCCTCGTGCGGGTCGCGGCGGCGACAGCCACCAACGCCGTACGTCATCCCCGCACCTCGCCGTCTCGAGTTCGGATGCGCGGCTCGCAGCCAGTCCCCCACGTCCGTGTCGGCGGTCCGGACTGCCCCGACGCCGACGGCTCGGGCCCACCCACCGGCGGTGCTCGACCGGTCGCGGTGACGGACCGGCCTGGATCACGCGCTGCCGAGCGACGGTGGACGGGCTCGGGATCAGGCACCGGGCCGGATGCACGTGGCGATCTGATGCGCGCACAGCGTCAACGGGTGGGTACGCGTCGACAGCGGCGGTGAGTGAGAACACAACGGCCGAAGGGAACGGCAACGGCAGGAGGAGCAACAAACCAACGGCGTCGGCCGGGAACGGCGACAGCCGTGGGAGGAGTGAAGTCGCATCCGTACACGTCCCATGACCTGAGTCACCCGGTGGTGGCGTCCTGCTGGGCACTCGACGCCCTTTCCGTTTCGTGGACTGGTGCTCGGGTCGAGACATGATCGTCGAGCGGTCGACCAGCCGAGGTGGCCCGAGCGGACACAGTGGACGCTGCACGACACTCGGCCGGGACAGTGCGTTTTTTTGGCGTGCGGACGTCGCCCGGTAGGCCATACTCCGGAGCGTGTTGACGCCTGTCCTCGCCACGCTCGTCTACGTCCTGTCCCCGGACCGCTCGCGCGTACTCATGTTGCACCGCAACAAACGCGCGGACGACATCCACTACGGCAAGTACAACGGTCTGGGCGGCAAGGTCGAGCCGGGCGAGGATGTGGTCAGCGGCGCGATCCGTGAAGTAGCCGAGGAGTCCGGTCTCGTGGTGACCGCGATTTCCTTGCGGGGCACCGTCTCCTGGCCGGGCTTCGGACCCCACGGCCAGGACTGGTTCGGGTTCATCTTCCGGGTCGACGGGTTCACCGGTACTCCGCATGCCGGCGGTCCCGAGGGCACGCTCGAGTGGGTCGCGGTGGCGGACCTTCCCACGCTGCCGATGTGGGAGAGCGACCACGAGTGGCTACCGATGGTCTTTGACGACGACCCCCGTACGTTCCACGGCGTAATGCCGTACCAGAACGGGGAGATGGTGAGCTGGCGCTACCACCGCATCTAGCTCGCGCATCCAGCTACCTCAACGGGTTGATCCCCCTGGCGTGGTGCGCTCGCTGACTCTGGACGGCCCAAACGGCCGGCGAAGCGCTCCGCTGAGGCCGGAAATCCCTGCCAGATCCCGGGTTCTCGACCGTCCGGAGGGCTCTCGGGTGTCGGATGGCTTGCATTACAAGGGGATTCCGGCCTACCGGCGTTGAGTGTCGAGTGTGGACGCGCTACTGTATGCCCCAGAACCGCTGATACTGAAGGACAGTAGCGGAAACAGAAGGAGGAACCACCCGTGAACAAGGCCGAGCTCATCGAGGCGATGTCGGGACGCCTGGGCGACAAGAAGTCCGCGGCCGCCGCTCTTGACGCGGTTCTGAGCGAGATCCAGAACGCGGTCACCAAGGGCGAGAAGGTTGCCATCGCCGGATTCGGCGTCTTCGAGAAGCGCGACCGCGCCGCCCGCACCGCCCGCAACCCGCGCACCGGCGAGACCGTGAAGGTGAAGAAGACCTCGGTGCCGGCGTTCCGCCCGGGCCAGACCTTCAAGGAGCTGGTCGCCTCGGGCAAGCTGCCCAAGGCCGCCACCACGACTCGGAAGGCCGCCGCGCCCGCGAAGAAGGCCACCGCCGCTGCTCCGGCCAAGGCCGCTGTGGCGAAGAAGACCGCTCCCGCGAAGAGCGCTCCCGCCAAGACCTCGCCGGCGAAGACCGCCACGGCCAAGAAGACCACGGCCCGCGCCGCCCGCGCCAAGTAGGACCCAACGCGGCAAGACGACCAGGGCGCCCACCGTCACCGGTGGGCGCCCTTCGTTGTCGGCGCCGTACGCCCGCCATACGGCCGGTGTCTCGCCGGGCGAATCCATCGTCACGTCGGACGGCGTCGATGGCATGGGCGACGGAGGAACGCGGCCCGCTCGCCCCAGTAAAAACAGCGCAGATTTCGTCGCGGCGCGACGGCGGGGACGTCGTCCAGCCAGACAGCGCCGCCGCGGTCCCCGGCCCCTCTGTCGTCCCGGCGGCCATGTGGTTCCAGCGAGGTGACCGCGTCGGGGTCGTCGAGTCTTTCGGCCACACCGTTGACGCACCAACGGTTCCCCGACCCGTACCGCTGTCCGTCCCCCGCTCCGCGACACCGCGTCACCGGCTCACGCCCAGGGGTGTCGGCGCGCCGGAGCAAACCCGGACAAGCCCGCCGCGATGGCCGAGGCGACCGGGAGAACAGCACGACACGAAGAGACGCCGACGCCGGGTGGTCTCCCACCCCGCCTCGGTGCCGGCGGGGGCGGCGGGATTTGAACCCGCGGAGGGTTGCCCCTCACACGCTTTCGAGGCGTGCTCCTTAGGCCGCTCGGACACACCACCGCGGAGAAGAGTACCCGACCGTCCCGCCCGCCGTCGCGCGGCTATCCCGCTCGCGCCCTTCGTGGCGTCGTGGCGGCCCGTCGGGGCGCCGGTGGCCGCGTGACGCCCGCGCGGGGCGACGAGCTGCACGCTCTGGTTCGCCCCGACGGCATCGCGGACAGCTCGACGTCCGGCGGCCACGGACCGGCGACGGTCCCGACCGGGCGGGGTGCGATGATCGGCGCCATGAGCATCCACATCGGCGCCGAGCCGGGCCAGATTGCCGAACGGGTCCTCCTGCCTGGCGACCCCTTGCGGGCCAAGTGGATCGCCGAGACATTCCTCGAGGACGCGATCTGCTACACCACGGTGCGCAACATGCTGGGCTTTACCGGGCGGTACCAAGGCGTGACCGTCTCGGTCCAGGGCACGGGAATGGGCATGCCCTCCTGCTCCATCTATTCCCACGAGCTCATTAATGAGTACGGCGTGCGTACCCTGATCCGGGTCGGCACGTGCGGGGCGCTGACCGAGCGCCTCAAGGTGCGCGATGTCATCGCGGCGAGTGGGTCGTCCACCGATTCCGCGATGAACCGGATGCGATTCGACGGGCTGATCGACTACGCGCCGGTGGCCGACTTCTCCCTGCTGCGCAACGCGGCGGACGCGGCCGAACGCCGGAAGATTCCCCTCCATATCGGCCCTGTCTTCGCCGCCGACGCCTTCTACACCGACCGTCCCGACCTGTACGACACGCTCGCCGACTACGGCGTACTCGCGGTGGAGATGGAGTCCGCGGCGCTCTACACGATCGCGGCGCGGTTCGGCGCCCGGGCCCTGACGTTGCTCACCGTCAGCGACCATCTCAAGACGGGTGAGAACTCCTCCGCCGCCGAGCGCGAGCAGACGTTCCGCGAAATGGTCGAGATCGCCCTCGACGCCGCGATCGCCTGACCCGTACGCCGACCGTGGTCATGCTGGCGTGACGAGTCTTCGTTTACGCGAGCATGACCACGGTCGCGGACCGGGCTCCGGGGGGGCAGACACGCGTCAGGACGAGCGGAAGAAGGAGCGCATCAGGGCCGCGCACTCGTCGGCGAGCACACCGGCGTAGACCTCCGGACGGTGGTTGATCCGGGGATCCCGCACCACGTCCCACAGCGACCCGACGGCTCCGGTCTTCGGCTCCCAGGCGCCGAAGACCAGCGTCGCGATGCGGGCAAGCACCAGCGCTCCGGCGCACATCGTGCACGGTTCGAGCGTCACCACGAGCGTGCAGCCGTCCAGACGCCAACCGTCGCGGACGGCCGCCGCCCGCCTAAGGGCCAGGATCTCGGCGTGGGCCGTCGGATCGCCGGTCGCCTCCCGTTCGTTGCGCCCGACCGCCAGCTCCGCGCCGTCCGGACCGATGACAACGGCGCCGACCGGCACGTCGAGGCGGTCACTGGGCCCGGTCCGCGCCACCTCCAGGGCGCGACGCATGTACGCCTCGTGGCGCGCGAGCCGGGCCGAAGTCATGCGTTACCGCCGATGGGTCGAAAGAAGCAGACGTACGCGGCAAACGTACGGTCAGCAGTCTATGCCTCACGGAGGCCGTCACCGGCTCGGCCGGTCGCTCCTTGCTTCGCTGCGAAACTCCTCAGGCTTCGCGGAGCTCCTCGATCTCGTCCCCAGCGCCGATAGCCATGCAGACCTCAGCGGTGATGTCGCTGGCCCGCAGGTCCTCGTTGCCGCACAGCTCGAGCAGGCGGGTGGCGCTCACGCCGAGGTCGACGAGCAGCGCGGGGTCGCCGACCGGCTCGGCGATGCCCGGGTCGCCCGGATCGGCGGCCCCCATGAGCGGTTCGTCGTCCGGCGATGCCGGTGAGGTCAGCTCGGCGTCGATCTCCACCGCCGACCGCGGCTCGGCGCCGAGGAGGAGTGCCCCGACCCGCGACTCCTCGGCAAAGGCGATGTCCGAGCTGAACACCCGCGGGTCCTCACCCTTGTCCAGGCGCAGAATCGCGAAGTACTCGTCATCCGACTCCAGGAAGAGCAGTGAGACGTCCGCGTTTGGATCGACGTCGCGCAACCGGTCGGCGACCTCCTCGCCATCGGCGGCGTCGGCGAGTGAGATCGGCAGGGCGCTCCAGTGGCCATCGGAGCGGACCACGGCGGCGGCGAAGTAGGACATGTCTTCCTCCAGACCGTCTACAGTGGCCAGCCGAGCGTGAGCCAGCGCACCGCGACGATGCCCGCGGTCACGCTGCCGCCGAGCGCCGCGGCCATGGCCACGCCTACCGCCGCGCCTCGATCGCCGAGCCGCAGTAGCAGTCCCGCCACCACCGACGCGACCACCACCGCCATCACCATGAGCAGGACCAGACCCCGCATCGAGGTGGCGAAGAGGGCGACCAGCACCTGCCAGGCCAGCGTCAACACGGCACCGGCGGCGACGGCGGGTACCCGGACGGGGTGAGGCTCCCGGAACGTCGGGCGACGTGGACGTGACGGGAACAACCCGGACGGTGCGGCCGACTGCACGCCCCACAGGCTAGCCACCGGGCCGGGCGTGGGCGGCCGTTCCGGCGAAAAACGCACTCCGTGCCCACCCCCCCCCCCCAGCCGGGGTCTTATACACATCTTACG